>CAKNPW010000038.1 GCA_930990555.1 uncultured Clostridium sp.
CAAAGTATATATTTATCAATAAAGTGTGACATATGTTTGACAAACCTACAATAAAATGTAAAGAATTGAGAAAGAATACTTGAAAAGTATTCTTTTTTGTTATAGAATGACTATGATCAATTAGTAGGTCAAATTTTTACATGCCTATAAGGCAAAAAAGAAATGGAGGAATTATAATGTCAATTAAAGTAGGTTTTAATGGATTTGGAAGAATTGGAAAATTAGCATTCCAAGCAGCTTTAGAGAAAGGTGATGCAGTAGATATCGTTGCTATAAACGATCCTTTTATAACAGCAGACTACATGGCATATATGGTAAAATATGACACAATGCATGGAAGATTTAATGGAACAATTGAATCAAAAGAAAATGTTTTAGTAGTAAATGGAAAAGAAATAAAAGTATATAATGAAATGGATCCTCACAATGTACCATGGGGAGAATTAGGAGTAGAATATGTATTCGAATGTTCAGGAGTATTTACAACAATGGAAAAAGCTGGGGCACATTTAGAAGCTGGAGCTAAAAAAGTTGTTATAAGTGCACCTTCAAAAGATGCTCCAATGTTTGTTATGGGTGTTAATAACGAAACATATGATCCAAGTATGAACATTGTTTCTAATGCATCTTGTACAACAAACTGTTTAGCACCACTTGCTAAAGTTATAAATGATAATTTTGGAATTAAAGATGGTTTAATGTCAACAGTACATTCAACAACTGCAACACAAAAAACAGTTGATGGAGCTTCTAAAAAAGATTGGAGAGGTGGACGTGCTGCTGCTGGAAATATTATTCCATCATCAACAGGTGCTGCAAAAGCAGTTGGAAAAGTTATTCCATCATTAAATGGAAAATTAACAGGTATGTCTTTCAGAGTTCCAACATTAGATGTTTCTGTAGTTGATTTAACATGTAACTTAGAAAAACCAGCATCATATGAAGAAATATGTGCTGCAGTTAAGAAAGCTTCAGAAAATGAATTAAAAGGAATTCTAGAATATACAGATGAACCAGTAGTATCTTCAGATTTCTTAGGAGATCCACATACATCTATATTTGATGCAGCTGCTGGTATCCAATTAACAGATACATTTGTAAAATTAGTTGCATGGTATGATAATGAATGGGGATATTCTCATAAATTAGTAGATTTAGCTTGCTATATGTCAACAAAAGACAATATGTAATTAATTAAGATTTTTTAGAGGTTGCTTTTTAAAGTAACCTCTAAAAGTCTAATATTATGGGCAAGATAATGTAATTGTAAAGGTTACATATGTGCCTAAAAAGGACATATATGCAACCTTTACAATTAATCCACCATCGAAATTAAGCCACTCTAGAAATTTTTAATTTGGTTAGAGTAGGCTATAGTTAGCAGAGCTAACTTCCACTATCTTTGGTGGGATATATGCGTAAGTTAATTCACTACTCAAATCTTTGATTTGGTAAAGAGGAATATATGCATGTGCTTGTCATAAAAGTTTTATTAAATAAAAGGAGTGATTTTTTTATGAGTAAAAAAACAGTTAGAGATATTGACTTAAAAGGAAAAAAAGTAATCGAAAGATGTGATTTTAATGTACCATTATTAGAGGACGGAACAATAAGAGATGACACAAGAATTGTAGCAGCATTACCAACAATTAAATACTTATTAGAACAAAATTGTGCAGTAATTTTATGTTCTCATTTAGGAAGACCAAAGGGACAAGTTGTTCCAGAAATGTCTTTAGCACCAGTTGCAAAAGAGTTATCTAAATTATTAGGACAAGAAGTAAAACTTGCAAAAGACGTAGTTGGTGAAGATGCACAAAAATTAGCAAAAGAATTAAAACCAGGTGAAGTAATGTTACTAGAGAATGTAAGATTTGAACCAGGTGAAGAAAAGAATGATCCAGAATTAGCTAAGAAATTTGCAAGTTTGGCAGAAGTATTTGTAAATGATGCATTTGGTACAGCTCACAGAGCACATGCTTCAACAGCAGGAATAGCTGATTATTTACCAGCAGTAAGCGGATTCTTAATAGAAAAAGAATTAAAATTCTTAGGAGATGCAATAAACAATCCAAAAAGACCATTTGTAGCTATTTTAGGAGGAAAGAAAGTTTCTGATAAAATAGGTGTAATTGACAGTTTGTTAGAAAAAGTAGATACATTAATGATTGGTGGAGCAATGGCATACACATTCTTCAGATCAATGGGATATACAGTAGGAAATTCTATTTGTGAAGAAGATAAATTAGATTTGGCACAAAACTTATTAAAGAAAGCTAAAGATAAAGGTGTTAAATTCATGCTTCCAGTAGATACAAAAGTAGGAAAAGAATTTAAAGAAGATACAGAGAGCAAAGTAGTAAGCTATAAAGAAATTCCTGACGGATGGGAAGGATTCGATATTGGTACAGAAACAATAAAAATGTATACAGATGAATTAAAAAATGCAGCAACAGTATTATGGAATGGACCAGTAGGTTTATTTGAATTTGATCAATTTGCTGTAGGAACAAATGCTATAGCTAATACTTTAGCAGAAATTGATGCTGTTACAGTAATCGGTGGTGGAGATTCAGCTGCAGCTATAAAGAAAGCTGGACTTTCTGATAAAATGACACATATTTCTACAGGTGGAGGAGCTTCACTAGAATTTATAGAAGGAAAGAAATTACCAGGAATAGAATGTTTAATGGATAAATAAGTTACTCTCGAAATTAAGCCACTTCCCAAATCTTTGATTTGGTGAAGTGGGCTGTACTTGGCGAAGCTAACTTCCACCGTACATTGGTGAGCTATAGTTAGCGAAGCTAACGACCTTAGACTTTAATGTTCAAAATAGAAAGGAGAAATACTATGCGTAGAAAAGTAATTGCTGGTAACTGGAAAATGAATATGCTTCCAAATGAAGCAATATCATGTGTAGACGAATTAGCAAAATTAGTAAAAGATACAGAAAACGAAGTTATTTTATGTGTTCCATATACAGATTTATTTTATGCTATTTTAACTGCACAAAATACAAATATAAAAATAGGAGCACAAAATATGCACTTTGAAGAAAAAGGAGCATATACAGGTGAAGTTTCTGGACCAATGCTTAAATCAATTGGTGTAGAATATGTTATTATAGGACATTCAGAAAGAAGACAATATTTTGCAGAAACAGACGAAACTGTAAATAAAAAAGTAAAAGCAGCACATAAATATGGATTAAAACCAATAGTATGTGTTGGGGAAACTCTAGAGCAAAAAGAAGCTGGAGAAACAACTAATATAATAACAACACAAACAAGATTAGCATTAGAAGGACTTTCTAAAGAACAAGTAGAAGGAACAATTATAGCATACGAACCAATTTGGGCTATAGGGACAGGAAAAACAGCAACATCAGAAGATGCTAACAACTCTATAAAAGAAATTAGAAAAGAGATAGCAAAAAATTATGGACAAGAAGTAGCAGATAGGGTTATAATACAATATGGCGGAAGCGTTAAGTCAGGAAATGCAAAAGAACTATTTACAACATCAGATATTGATGGTGGACTAGTTGGTGGAGCAAGCCTAAAGGCTGATGAATTCGCTAAAATAGTAAATTTTGATAAGTAAGGATGGTAACAAAGTATGAAAGATAAGCTAACAATGCTAATGATATTAGATGGATTTGGCGAAAACAGTAATAAAGACGGAAACGCTGTTGAGCTTGCAAATACACCTAATATAGATAGACTAATGAAAATATGGCCAACAACAGATATTCATGCAAGTGAACTAAGTGTAGGACTTCCAGAAGGACAAATGGGAAATTCTGAAGTAGGTCACACAAACATAGGTGCTGGTAGAATAGTTTATCAAGAATTAACTAAAATTACTAAATCAATAGAAGATGGTGACTTTTTCACAATACCAGAACTAGTAGAAGCAATAGAAAATTGTAAGAGAAATAACTCAAAATTGCATATACTAGGACTTGTATCAGATGGAGGAGTTCATAGCCATATTCGTCATTTATTTGCAATTTTAGAATTAGCAAAAAGAAAAGACTTCGAAAATGTATATGTACACTGTTTTACAGATGGTAGGGATACAGCTCCAACATCTGGAGAAGGTTATATTGCACAATTAGAAGAAAAAATGAAAGAAAAAGGTGTAGGAAAAATTGCTACTATTTCTGGTAGATTCTATGCTATGGATAGAGATAAAAGATGGAATAGAATTCAAAAAGCATATGATGCAATGGTAAATGGAAATGGTATAAAAGCAACAAGTGCAATAGCTGCAGTAGAAAGTTCATATCAAAAAGAGGTTTTTGATGAATTTATAGAACCAACAGTCATTTGCAATGGAGATACACCTGTTGCAACAATAGAAGATAATGATTCTGTTATATTTTTCAACTTTAGACCAGATAGAGCAAGAGAAATAACAAGAACATTAGTAGATCCAGATTTTAATGAATTTGAAACAAAGAAAATGAATTTAGATTATGTTTGCTTTACACAATATGATGAAACAATGCCAAACGTAAAAGTTGCATTTAAACCAGAAAGATTAGTAAATACATTTGGAGAATATGTGAGTAAACAAGGTTTAAATCAATTAAGAATTGCAGAAACAGAAAAATATGCTCATGTTACATTTTTCTTTAATGGTGGAGAAGAAAAACAATATCCAGGAGAAGATAGAATATTAGTTCCTTCACCAAAAGTAGAAACATATGATATGAAACCAGAAATGAGTGCAATAGAAGTTACAGATAAAGTTGTTGATGCGATAAACTCTAAAAAATATGATACAATCATTTTAAATTATGCAAATCCAGATATGGTAGGACATACAGGAAATCTAGAAGCTGCTATAAAAGCAATAGAAACAATAGATACTTGTGTAAAAAGAGTAGTTGATGCAGTAGAAGCACAAAATGGAGTATTAATAATTACTGCAGACCATGGTAATGCAGAACAAATGATAGATTATAAAACTGGTGAGCCACATACTGCTCATACAACAAATTTAGTTCCATTAATCTTAGTTGGAATGAAAGATGTAAAATTAAAAGAAGGAAAATTAGCAGATCTAGCACCAACAATGTTAGAAATTATGGGACTAGAAAAGCCAGCTGAAATGACTGGAGAAAGTTTAATTGTAAAAGAATAAAATATGAAAACTTATGGGGGGAAATACAGTGTCAACTTCGGCCAGGATGAAAGAACTATATAAAGAAATACAACATAGTCTATTTGACATGATACCAGAAAAATGGAATAAGATATTTTTATATGCATCAGTAATAGATGGAAGAAATAGCTTAGAAACTGGTGAAATGTACTTTTATTATATTCCAAAGGGAATATTAAAAAGAGAGCCTGTTAATGTATATGAAGTACCAAATAAGTTTAACTTAGATGAAAATTCATACTTTAAGATGGCTGACGATTTGTATGGAATTATAAAAAAGTTAAGAAAAGAATATATAGCAATAAATGGAGCTTTATGGACCAATATTGTAATTTCGATAGCTGATTATACTTTTAAAGTAGAATATGGCTTTGAAAACTTGGCAACTTCCCCATATAGTAATTATGATAGACATTTAGTTTTTAGATATAAATATTTAAAAACAGGATTAAACTCTTATAGTAAAAGAGAAAAACAAATGGTTTTAGATTATATAGATAAAGAAGAAAATTCTAATAGAAAGGTAGATGTATATGAGGAATCTTTATATGCAACACCTAATAAAAATTTAGTTAATTTTGAAAAAGATGCGCCAACAAAATCCAGAAAAGAAGAAAGAATGGAAGAGCTTTACGAACTAGAAAAGGAAAGCGAATTTTGGCCACATGACAAAAAATATATAATTGTAGAAAGTAAACCAAAAAGTAAAAACCAAATTATAAATACCAAGAAAAGATACTAATAAAAGGTGAAAGGAGAAATAGAAATGATATATTCAAAGGAATTAGAAGAAATGTGCACAGTTGCAAAAGGAGTAAACCATGGACCAGCACCAATACCAGAAGAAGGTAAATGGGTTAAAGCAAAAGAAATAAAAGATATATCTGGTTTAACACATGGTATTGGATGGTGTGCACCACAACAAGGAGCTTGTAAATTAACATTAAATGTAAAAGATGGTGTAATTCAAGAAGCTTTAATCGAAACAATTGGATGTTCAGGAATGACACATTCAGCAGCTATGGCAGGAGAAATCTTAACAGGAAAAACAATATTAGAAGCATTAAATACAGACTTAGTATGTGATGCCATAAATACAGCAATGAGAGAATTATTCTTGCAAATAGTATATGGAAGAACACAAACAGCTTTCTCAGAAGGTGGACTTCCAGTAGGAGCTGGACTTGAAGATTTAGGAAAAGGACATACATCACAAGTAGGAACAATTTATTCAAGCACATTAAAAGGACCAAGATATTTACAATTAACAGAAGGATACATAGTAGAACTTGGACTAGATAAAGATGACCAAATAATTGGATATAAATATGTACATATGGGAAAAATGATGGATAACATCAAAAAAGGAATGGACCCAATGGAAGCAATTGAAAAAGCATCTGGAACATATGGAAGATTTGATGAAGCTGTTAAGAAAATTGACCCTAGAAAACAATAGAATTGAAAGAAGAGGTTAATTATGATAAATGATTTAGTAAAAAGAGCACATGATAATAGTGTAAAACATGGATTTTGGCAAGATGACAGAAATTTTGGAGAAGTAATTGCATTAATGCATAGTGAATTATCAGAAGCTTTTGAAGAATATAGACAAGGAAAACAAATAAATGAAACATATTATGAAGATGGAAAAAAGCCTTGTGGAATACCATCAGAGTTAGCAGATGTTATAATAAGAATATTTGACTTCTGTGGAGGAAATAATATTGATTTAGAGAAAATTATTCTAGAAAAGATGGAATACAATGAAACAAGACCATACAAGCATGGTAATAAAAAGTGTTAATTAAGGAGGAATAATAATGGCAGTAACATTTGAAAGTTATGAAAGAAGAATAGACCAAATAAAACCAGTAATGGAAAAATACGGAATAAAAGATTTTGAAGATGCATTAAAAATATGTACAGATAAAGGATTTAATCCATATGAAATAGTAAAAGGAGTACAACCAATATGTTTCGAAAATGCAGCTTGGGCATATACATTAGGTGCTGCAATAGCAATTAAAAAAGGATGTACTAAAGCAGCAGATGCAGCAAAAGCTATTGGAGAAGGATTACAAGCATTCTGTATTCCAGGTTCTGTTGCAGATGATAGAAAAGTTGGATTAGGACATGGAAACTTAGCATCTATGTTACTTTCAGAAGATACAAAATGTTTTGCATTCTTAGCAGGACATGAAAGCTTTGCAGCAGCAGAAGGAGCTATTGGTATAGCTAAATCTGCAAACAAAGTTAGAAAAGAACCATTAAGAGTTATCTTAAATGGTTTAGGAAAAGATGCTGCTCAAGTTATTTCTAGAATTAACGGATTTACATATGTAAAAACAGAATTTGATTTCTTTACAGGAAAAGTTAATGTAGTAGAAGAAATACCATATTCAAACGGAGAAAGAGCAGAAGTTAGATGTTATGGTGCAAATGATGTTAGAGAAGGTGTAGCTATAATGTGGCTAGAAGATGTTGATGTATCTATTACAGGAAACTCAACAAACCCAACAAGATTCCAACATCCAGTTGCAGGTACATACAAGAAAGAAAGAATAGAAGCAGGTAAAAAATACTTCTCTGTTGCATCAGGTGGTGGAACAGGAAGAACATTACACCCAGATAATATGGCTGCTGGACCAGCTTCATATGGTATGACGGATACAATGGGAAGAATGCATTCAGACGCACAATTCGCAGGAAGCTCTTCAGTTCCAGCTCACGTTGAAATGATGGGATTAATCGGAATGGGTAACAACCCAATGGTTGGTGCTTCAGTTGCAGTAGCTGTTGCAGTAGAAGAAGCTATGAAGGCTTAATCTATGATTTAGAACAACATTTAAAAAAAAATAAAACATTTCCCTTACTTGTTAAACAAAATTAACGAGTAGGGGACTTTTTATTAACCTATAAAAAATAATGCAAAAAAATAGAAAATGGTGTATAATATAATAATCGAAAAAACAGTTGAAAGCGAGGAATAAAAAGATGGCAGAGTTTATAGTTAAACGGTCAAATGCGAAGGATGAATATATCCTACAAGTAACTGGATATATTCCAGAAGAACTTAAAGAAGACTTCGAGAATATAGCAGAAAATTTTATACACAAAGACCATTTATTAATTGAGGAAATCTATGAAGAAATAATGGGATTTATAAGATACCATAAAAAATCAAATGGATTGGTAATAAATTTCCATATTATTAATCTTGAAAGTTATCCCATAGGAGAATTGGAACTAGATAGGAAAGTAACAATAATATTTCAGATGAGAAGAACTTTTATCAAATGGCTCAAAGAAACTATTTAAGTTGCAAAATAGGGCTGAATGCGAAAAACATAAAACGCATTTAGTCCTTTTCTTAATTAATTGGATATATTTTCAAATAATTGGTAATAATAATATAAATGGAGGTATGTTATGAAAGATTATTTGAAAATAGAAAGTGTAGAAGCACTAGAAGTGCTAGATTCAAGAGGAAATCCAACTGTTCAAGTTGAGGTTATAACAGATGGAGGATTTTGTGGTGTGGCAAAAGTACCATCAGGAGCATCAACAGGAAGTTTTGAAGCAGTGGAGCTAAGAGATAATGATGAAGAACGCTATATGGGAAAAGGAGTAAAAAAGGCAGTAGAAAATGTAAATAGAATGATTGCAAAGAAAATAACGGGGATGAATGTATATGATCAATTAAAAATAGACCAAAAATTAATTGATATTGATGGAACAGATAACAAAGAAAAATTAGGTGCAAATGCAACTTTAGGAGTATCACTTGCAGTAGCAAAAGCAGCAGTGAATTCATTAGGAATGACACTATATAACTATATCGGAGGAGTAAATGCAAAAAAATTGCCAACTCCAATGATGAATATACTAAATGGTGGAAAACACTCTGATAATAATATTAGTTCACAAGAATTTATGATAATGCCAACTTCAGGCAAAGATTTTGCAGAAAACTTACAAATGGGAGTTGAAACATACCATAATCTAAAGAAAGTATTAAAATCAAAAGGATATTCCGTTGCTGTAGGAGATGAAGGAGGATTTGCTCCAAACTTACAAAGTGAAGAAGAAGCACTAGATGTAATTGTAGAAGCAATAAAAAAAGCAGGATATATACCTGGAAAAGATATATCAATAGCATTAGATGTTGCAAGTACAGAAATGTATGATGAGGCAAAAAAAGTAGGTAAAAATGGATATCTATTTTGGAAGACAGGTACATTTAAAACTAGTGATGAAATGATAGATTATTTAGAAGAGTTGGTACAAAAATATCCAATAGTTTCAATAGAAGATGGCTTAGCAGAAGAAGATTGGAGTTCATGGAAAAAACTTACTCAAAAATTAGGTAGTAAAATTCAATTAGTTGGTGATGATTTATTTGTTACAAATACAGATAGATTAAGAAAAGGAATAAAAAACAAAGTAGCTAACAGCATATTAATAAAACCAAATCAAATAGGAACATTAACAGAAACATTAGATGCAATAGAAATGGCACAAAAAGCAGGATATACAACTGTAATATCACATAGATCAGGGGAAACAGAAGATACAACTATAGCAGATATTGCAGTAGCAGTAAATGCTGGTCAAATAAAAACAGGAGCACCATGCAGAACAGATAGAGTTGCAAAATATAATAGATTATTAAATATAGAAAATGAATTAAAATAAGTAGTTTAATTGCTAAAAAATGTAAATTGTGATATTCTATATAAGACACAAGTTATTTGAGTTAAAGAAGGAGTAAATCAAGAAGAAAAGTAGTCGCTTCAGTGACCACATATTTTCATATGCATCGAACCACGAAAAGGTGGTTCGATAAACACTAAGATTCCCAAATTCTCCCCATACTTAAAGTATTAAAAATAATACAAGTATGGGGAGAAAATAATATATGACTAAATAATTGACAAATATTTTTTTATTTATATTATTATGCATATGAAAAAGGGTGATATATTTATGGGCATAGCAAGTCTAATTTTGGGGATTGTAAGATTACAATTCACAAAAAGTAAATGGAGTATCTAAAGAAAGAACCGATATGGGAATGTTTAGGGTTCAGAAAGAATCAGAAACTAAATTTAATGTAAGAAATATGATAACTAACAGTTTCTTTGACATTAACAAAATTCAATTAAATGCATAGGAGGAAAAAATGCTTAAATTAGCGAATATTACAAAAAATTATAAATCAGGGGATGAAGTAGTTAAAGCATTAAAAGGGATAAATTTAGAATTTAGGAGTAATGAATTTGTATCTATATTAGGTCCAAGTGGATGCGGAAAAACTACATTATTAAATATAATTGGTGGACTAGATAGATATACATCAGGAGATTTAATTATAAATGGTAAATCAACAAAAGAATTTAAAGACAGAGATTGGGATGCGTATAGGAATTATTCGGTAGGTTTTGTATTCCAAAACTATAACTTGATTCCACACCAAAGTGTATTATCAAACGTAGAATTAGCATTAACACTTTCTGGGGTATCTAGAGAAGAAAGAAAAAAACGTGCAATAGAAGCTTTAGAAAAAGTTGGACTAAAAGAACAAATACATAAAAGACCAAATCAATTATCTGGTGGTCAAATGCAAAGAGTTGCAATAGCTAGAGCATTAGTAAATGATCCAGATATTATACTTGCAGATGAACCAACAGGAGCACTAGATACAAAGACAAGTGTACAAATAATGGAATTACTAAAAAGTATTTCAAAAGACAAATTAATAATTATGGTAACACATAACCCAACACTTGCAGAAAAATATTCTACTAGGGTAATTCGTGTATTAGATGGAGTTGTTCAAGATGATACAAATCCATATAGTAGTGAAAAAGAAGAAAAGAAAAAAGCCAAAAGCGGAAAAACAGCGATGAGCTTTTTTACAGCAATCTCATTAAGTTTAAATAATTTAATGACAAAAAAAGGAAGAACAATTTTAACATCTTTTGCAGGAAGTATAGGTATTATAGGAATTGCATTAATATTATCTTTATCTACAGGAGTTCAAAACTATATAAATAAAGTGCAAGAAGATACATTATCAAGTTATCCAATTCAGATTCAAGAAACTACAGTAGATTTAACAAGTATGATGGAAAGAATGATGGGCGAAATGACAGAAGGAGAAGAAGCCCATGAAGATGGAAAGATATATTCTAATAATATTATGACAGATATGTTAACAGTATTAGCCGACAAAAAGCAAACAAACAATTTAGAAGAACTAAAAAAATATATAGATGAGGGTAATAATGGAATATCTGATAATGCAAATGCTATAAAATATGATTATAATTTGAATTTGAATTTATATAAAACAGACACTTTAAATGGAGTAGTACAAGTAAATCCAAGTACTGTTATGGAAAAATTAGGGATGCAACAAACAGGAATGGCAATGGGTACAGATTGTTTTGCAGAATTATTAGATAATCAAGAATTAAATAATTCACAATATGATGTAGTTGCAGGTAATTGGCCACAAAATTATAATGAAGTTCTTTTAATAGTTGATGAAAATAATAAAATTAGTGATTATACATTATATACTTTAGGAATAAAAGATCAAAAAGAATTAGAAGAAAAAATAGATGCAATACAGAATGATGAAAAATTAGAAGAGGATGAACAAACTTCATATACTTATGATGATTTACTAAATCTATCTTTTAAAGTTTTATTAAATACAGACTATTATGAAAAAGCAAATAATATGTGGATAGATAAAAGTGATGATGAAGAATATATGAAGGAAAAAGTAGATAATGCTGAAGAAATAAAAGTAGTAGGAATTATAAAACAAAAAGAAGGAAGTATATCTACTCAAACAGCTGGAGAAATAGGTTATTTAAAAACTTTAAAAGAACATGTTATTAATAAAATAAATGAACAAGAGATAGTAAAAGAGCAAAAAGAAAATCCAGAGATTAATGTATTTAATGGATTGGAATTTCCAAAAAAAGGTGAAGATGGAAAGTTCGATTATAATTCTTTAACAGAAGAACAAAGAGCAATGCTTTCTAGGTTAGATGCTAATCAAATACAGTTAATGATGGAAGCATATGAACAAAATGCAGATGGCAAAGAAGAAAATGAAGTAAATTATACAGATACAGTTGGTTTATTAATGAAATCTGTAACTCAAATTGTTGATACAATAAGTTATGTATTAATAGCGTTTGTTGCAATTTCATTAGTAGTTTCATCAATAATGATAGGAATAATAACATATATATCAGTATTAGAAAGAACAAAAGAAATAGGAATTTTAAGAGCAATAGGTGCTTCTAAAAAAGATATATCAAGAGTATTTAATGCGGAAACATTTATAGTGGGATTAATTGCAGGAATTTTAGGAATTGTTGTAACACTATTACTTAACATACCAATTAATAGTATTATTCATTCTTTAACTAATATGGATACAGTAAATGCTGTTTTACCAGTAAATGCAGCAATAATTTTAGTGGTAATTAGCATGGTTCTTACTATAATTGCAGGATTGATTCCATCAAGGATGGCAAGTAAAAAAGACCCAGTTGAAGCATTAAGAACAGAGTAAACTAAAAGTAGAGTCATTTAAATAATGACTCTATTTACTTTTGTAAAAAAATGAGATATTATACCGAAAGGAGGGGAGTATATGAAAAATAAAAAGGTATTAATAGGGACGTTAATAATATTAGTAATTATAATTGTAGCAATAGTGGCTTTTTTCATGTTAAATAAGTCAGAAAAACCAGAAGAGGCATTAAATAATTACTTCTCAAAAATAGGTGAACAAAAATATGAAGAAGCATATGAGTTAATAAGTTCATCAAGTAAGGACAAAACAGCGAAAGATACATTTGTAAATAAAAATGATTCAATATATAGTGGGATAGATATGACAAATTTATCAACAGAAATTACAAATGTAGAAAAAGCTGATGATGGAGAGAAAATTACATATACACAAAAAATGAATACTTCTGCAGGAGAGGTTAGTTTTACAAATACAGCAACACTTGTAAAAGAAGATAAAGAATATAAGCTAAATTGGTCAAATAGTATAATCTTTCCCGAATTAGGTGATAATGATAAGATAAGAGTAAAAACATTAGAAGCTGAACGTGGAAATATATATGATAGAAATAATGTTTTATTAGCAGGTAAGGGAAATATTTCATCAATAGGACTTGTACCAGGAAAAATGAGTGCCAATAAAGATGATGATATACAGAAATTATCAACTATTTTAGGAGTGTCAGTAGATTCAATAAACAATAAATTAAACATGTCATATGTTAAAGACGATACTTTTGTGCCAATAAAAAATGTAGCAACAACAGAATCTCAAATAAAAGAGCAAGCACTAACAATTCCTGGAGTAAAAATTACTACAGAAAGTTCAAGAGTATATACTTTAGGAAAAGAAGCATCTCAGTTAATAGGATATGTACAAGCAATAAGTGCAGAAGAATTAGAAGCAAATGCAGGAAAAGGATATAATAGTAACAGTTTAATAGGTAAAGCTGGAATAGAAAAAGCATATGAAGACACATTAAGAGGAAAAGATGGAAAAGAAATTTATATAGAAAATGAAAATGGAGATAAAGTAAAAACAATAGCAAAGCAAGAGCTAGAAAATGGTAAAGATGTAAAATTAACAATAGATGCAAATACACAAAAGCAAGTTTATGATAGCCTAGAAGAAAATAAAGGAGCATATGTAGCAATGGATTCAAAAACTGGTGAAATTTTAGCACTAGTAAGTACACCTTCATATGATTCTAATGATTTTGTTTTAGGAATGAGTACAGATGAATGGAATTCATTAAATCAAGATGAAAACAAACCATTATTAAATAGATTTACTGGAACGTGGTCACCAGGTTCAACTTTTAAGCCAGTAACAGGAGCAATTGGAATAACAGAAGGAAAGATTGATCCTAATGAAGATTTTGGAAGAAGTGGACTTAGTTGGCAAAAAGATTCTAGTTGGGGAAACTATATGGTAACAACATTAACCCCATATAATGAACCTGCAAATATGCAGAATGCATTAATAAGATCAGATAATATATATTTTGCCAAAGCAGCTTTAAAAATAGGATATGATGGATTTATGGAAGGTCTTAATAAGTTAAGATTTAATGAAGATATAGGTTTTGAACTTTCTACATCAAAATCAACATATGATACAGATGGAAAAATAGATGATGAAGTTCAACTTGCAGATAGTGGATATGGTCAAGGACAAATTATAGTAAATCCAATACATATGGCATCAATATATTCTGCATTTGTAAATAATGGAAATATGATAAAACCTACAATAATTTATGAAGAAAACAAACAGCCAGAATATTTAAAAGAAAATGCTATATCAGAAGAGGCAGCAAATACAATAAAAGAAGATTTAATACAAGTTGTTGAAAATCCAAATGGAACAGCACATGATGCAAAAATAGATGGATTAACAATTGGTGCTAAAACAGGAACAGCAGAATTAAAAGCTAGTAAAGATGAAGAAGGAGAGGTTATTGGTTGGTTTAATGCATTTACAGCTGATGAAACAGCAGCTAAGCAATTAGTTGTAGTAAGTATGGTAGAAGATGCAAATTCAGTAGGAGGAAGCCATTATCTATTTCCTAAAGTAACACAAATATTTAAATAGACATTTTATAGAAAGAGGAGATATTTTATATGTATAAAATAATGAAGACATTAGTAAAAGGACTTTGTTGTCATTTTATATATAGGGTTAGATATATAGGTTTAGAAAAGATAGATAATAATAAGAAATATATTATCTGTCCAAATCATTCAAATGTTTTAGACCCAACATTTATATTTCCAATAGTGGATAATTTATCTATAATGGCAAAGTCTGAGATTTTTAAGAATAAACTATTAGCTAAATTATTTAGAAGATATAGAGTATTTCCAGTTAACAGAGAAAAAAGAGATGTAAAAAGTACTCTTCATGCTATAGAATGTTTGAATCTAGAGGAAAATTCCAAACTTTTAATGTTTCCAGAAGGTGGAATATTAAAGAAAAAAGAAGATTTAAGAAATAAAGTAAAAAATGGTGCAGTATATTTTGCTGCAGAAAGTGGAGTACCAATATTACCAGTATTTATTACAAGAAGACCACATCTTTTTCAAAAAGTTTATGTAGTAATAGGTGATATAATAGAAATACCTACAGAGATAAAAGATGATAAAGAAAAAATACGAGAATATTCGAAAAAGATGATAAATATAATTTATGATTTAGAACAAGAAATTAAAAAGAAATAGTTGAAAAAAAGCTAGATATATATTATTATATATCTAGCTTCATATTCGGGTATGGCCAAGCGGTAAGGCAGTAGGCTCTGACCCTACGATCGTTAGTTCGAATCTAACTACCCGAACCATAGAAATCCCTTTGTAGAGCCATTTTACAGAGGGATAAAATTTTTTACAAAAAACCGAACAAAATTTCGAAAAACTATTGACAAAATTTATATAAGAATATAAAATACATTCAACAAAAGCAAACAAGAGTTCGAAAATATTAAGGAGGTTTATTATGAAAAAAGTTAAAGAAAATGTTATATCATATACAATAGATAAAGCTATATTTGGGAATTTCTCTATCTTAGTAAATAACGGAGAAGTAGTAGTAAAAGCTCCTTGGTATTTTTCTAAACAAAGAATACAAGATGCCATAAGGGAAAACAAAAACTGGATAATAAAGAAGTTAAACGAAATGGAAGAAGTGTCATTATACAATAGTGCAAAAATATTAGGAATAAATTATGCAGTAAAAGTTATATATGCAAACATCAAGACTCCAGAATTAAATTTAAACAATAATTATATAGAAATAAAATTACCAGTAAAATTAAAAGGAAGAAATAATAAGAAAATAATAGACGTTATTTTAAATAAAATGTATGTAAAATTAGCAGAAAGACACTTAGAAAATGTTTTTGAAGAAATTAGAATCGAAACAGGTTTAGTTCCAGAAGATTATAGTATTATTCAAAATTCAAAAGAAATGGCTAAATTTGATTTTGATAAAAAAGAAATTTATATTAATTCAAAAATAATGGAATTAGATGAAAATTGTATAAGATATATAATAATACATGAATTATGCCATTTAAAATATAAAACACATGCAAAAAGTTTTTATAAATTATTACAAAAGTATTTTCCTAAATATGAAAAATATGATGAAATATTAAGCGAATACAAATTTTAATTGAATACTGAGTGCAAATGATTTGCACTCAGTAACAAATTATTTTCATAATTGATATAATAATCAAAATTCTTAAGTTCTAAAAATAAAATATAAAATTAATAAGTGAATTGGATAGAAAGCATAAATAAAATATTTAATTTTTCTTCCTTGTTTCCCATTATAAATATTAATAAAAATAAGTGGTAATATTGAAAAAATCATTAAGAAAATATTAAAATTAGTGTAACTGTTGGTATAAATCAGTAAAAAATATCTTATTATAGATGCGATTATAAAAGATATGTACATTAAAATTTTTATGTTTCTAAAAACATAAAATGTAAATATTATAAGAATACCATAAAAACCATAATCAAATTTGGCAACTTCGGCTAATATTCCAATAATGAGTAAACACAGAATAGCAAAAAAATGCTTAAAAAAAGCGTCTATTTTTATATTTTTCATTAAACTAAAAGAATTATTAGTTAATTTATCATATAAAAATATTGTAAATAATCCAAAAAATAAAGTGAAAAATATATTAAGTGAAAATTCGGTTGTAAATGTAGAGCGAAAAAGCAAAAATGGAATTTGAGATATTAATGCAAAAATAAAAAGTCTCAAAAAATACTTTTTTAAATTATTGGTATGAATATATCCTTCAGAAATTTGAAAAGCAAAAATAGGAAATGCTAATCTACCTATTAAATTCATTCCTGTAGTTCTTTTAAACCAAGCATAGCCTAAATGATCTATAAACATACTAATTATTGCTATTATTTTTAAACCAAAGCTAGTCATAAAAATTTCCCTTCTTAAAATAAATTAGAATAGTATTTTTACAAGTATTTATAAGTGCATATAATTATCTATAGCATAAATTATATTTTTTTACAAGATAGGATTAAAATTGAATACAAATTCTAAAATATTGTAGATTATATTTTCACTAAATGATATATTTAATATTATATTAAGATAAATTTCGGAGTGAGTATATGAAAGTTTCTGATTATTTCGAAAATAAAGAAAAATTTGAAAAAATGATTGAAGAATTTTTTGAATACCTTTGTAAAAATGAACTTGAAATATATAATGAGTTTAGTTTTCAACACGAATTAGGTATATTTTTAAGGTATAAATTAAGAAAAGAATGTGACGATGGAAAAGAATATAAAATTGAATTCGAAAGAAATGCTAAAAAATACTTTAATATCAATTATAGTTTTATTAATAGTAAAGTATTAAAAAAAGAGATTGATATTTCGATTTATAAGTATGATCATTCACAGCAGTATGCCATAGAATTAAAATTTCCATTAAATGGGCAGTACCCTGAGCAAATGTTTAGTTGTATAAAAGATGTTAGATTTATGCAAGAATTAGTAAATCAAAAAAAGTTTCAAAAAACATATTGTATAACATTAGTGTGGGCCCGAGGAAGAGGAAGACCTTTTTATAAAGGCAATCATGAAGGAAATAGAGGTATAGATATATATAAATATTTTCGTGGAGATTACAAAGAATTACTTACAGGGAAAATATTAAAACCAACTGGCAGGGAAAAATATATAATTGATTTGCAAGACAAAAAGTATCTATTTCAATGGAAAGATTGTAAAATAATCAATATTAATGCAAGAGATCCTAAATATAAGTACAGGGATTGTAAATATTATATAATTGAAAGCCAATAAAAATAAAAGTAATAGGGGAATAAAATGAAATTAAAAGATTTAGCTAAAGAATATGACAAGCTTCAGAAGAAATATGGTGCTAAGGAGTTAGATTCAATTTATAATGGGGGATGTGACATTAATCCAGATATATGTTTTGTTTTTATGAATCCGACAGGAAGGAATATTGCATCATCAAAAGAATGGAAAGGATTAAAGTCTCCTTGGATTGGAACCAAAAACATTTGGGATTTGTTTTTTAAAATAAATTTATTAGATAAAGATATATATGAAAAAATAAGAACAATAAAGGGGAGCGAATGGACAGAAGAATTTGCAGAGGAAGTCTATGATAATGTAAAGAAACATAAATATTTTATAACAAATTTGGGAAAGTGTACTCAAGTTGATGCTAGAGAATTACCAGATTCAATTTATAAAGAATATCTAGAATTGTTTAAACAAGAAATAAATATAGTTAACCCTAAAATTATTATTTTATTTGGAAATCAAGTTAGTTCCATTGTATTAGAAGAAAAAATTTCAGTATCGCAAGTTAGAAAAAAATGCTTTGAAAAAGAAATGAATGGTAATAAATATAAATTTTATTCAGTTTATTATCCTGTAGGAAATGGAAGATTTAATATAGATAAATCCATTGAAGATATTAAGTGGATTATTAATAATGAATTAATGGAAAATAAAGAAACAGTATATGTATAAAATTTTGTTTAATATATAATTTTCAATAGAACTTTTTTTATTGTCTAGGAAACATCAACAAATTTTCCCTAGAAACAAGAGTCGTTTTAAATTCAATCATAAAAAAATTTCTTCTTTCTAGAAAGAGAATATATAAGTTCCTTATATAAAATAACAACTTACGAATCTTTTATAGTTCGTAAGTTATTTTCAAATGGAGCGGGTAGTGGGAATCGAACCCACACCTTCGGGTCGGAAGCACGAAATTCTACCATTAAAATATACCCGCAAGTAATTAATATTTTTATAGTAAAAAAGCAACAACCTAAGCCAGTTGTTGCTAATTTTAATGGAGCAGGTAGCGGGAATCGAACCCGCATAGCCAGCTTGGAAGGCTGGAATTCTACCATTGAACTACACCTGCATTAGCTCCTGACAAGTATAGATTATAAATGTTTTTATTTTTTTTGTCAATATATTTTTTAACTTTTTTATAAAAAGTTATGCAAAAGTAAATTGTAAGTACACTATAATCTTGAATATTTCAGCTATTATATCGATAAAATATTTTTATGCTAAAAAAATAATTAAATTTATTAAATATAGGTTTAAAATAGATATGTCACACCTAGAATGAAAATAAAATATTGAAAGAGAGTACCAAAAATGATATTGTTTAAATAACCACA
>CAKNPW010000039.1 GCA_930990555.1 uncultured Clostridium sp.
TTTTCTGTACCTGAGAAGTCATTTTCTATTATATTTTTTTGATACAATTCTTCGTTAAATTCTACTGTCTCTTCGAATATGTTATCGTCCATAGCTATTCCTCCTTATTTTTTAAAAAATCTAATATTTTTAAATCTATTCCTGCCTTCTTTATATTTTCTAAAATAGACATTAATTCCATTACACAAATGTAAACAGTTATAACACTAGATACAGCACTTAAATTAAATGCATATTCTACTATATAGCCAATGACAATAGCTACTATTAATAAACATTTATGAAGTAAGCCTTCTCTCATTATTTTAGAATCTACATTTTTATTTATTACTGCTTGTATATATCCTGTTAAAATATCAAGTCCACTAAAAACTAGCGGTGTTATTACCTGCCAAGCTATGCTACTAAAACTTAACGTTTTTATTATTTCTTCCATATTATTTTTCCTTTCCTTTTATATTTTTCCTATCTTAAGCTGTACGTTTCCACATATAGCATGTAATGTAAGGTTGCATAATATTAAATGGTTGTCCGTTACCAGCTTCTTCAATTGCAGAATCAATAACTCTAGAGTTAAGATAGCCCTGATATGTAAAAACATCTTTTAGTCCTTCACTTCCAGATTCGTCACTAAAATACATTCCATGTTTATGTTTAACCATTTCATTTATTGTCATTGTATGTGTCTTCTCTCCGCCTGTTTTTCCTGCTGTATTAAAATCTGTATCATCAACATCTACTCCGACTGGTACTCTACCAGAGCCCCATAACTCCCAAGTTCCAAATCCTAAATATGTTGCTGGATTTGTACCTACTTCAGAAAGTATTATTTTCCCAATAGGATATTTTTTCTTATTGTCTTCTAATATTGCACTAGCTATTGTTGTCGGAATAGTATCGATTATATTTTGTATTTGTGCATTAATCTCTGATAAATCTATTTGTGGAGTATATTCAATCCACCCATTATCTGAATATACATAATTTTTATTTTCATTTGTTACAGAATAAATATCTCCATTTTTTACATCTTGAATATTTGCTAAATCACTATAATTATTTACAGAACCTTTATATACTAATGCTGGTGCAACAACAATATCCATTTTTTCGTCTAGTTCATCAACTTTATTTTTTGCTTCATCTAACTCTGTAGCATTGTTGTTTACTACCTCTTTTATTTCATTCATATTCTCAGCTGTTGTTTTATTTTGCTCTGGGATATCAGGTAGTGTTTGATATGGAGCTTTATTGCCATATTGTATTTTTTCTGCCATATTTCTATCCTCCTATTTTAAAACTTTTACTTGTAAGTAACCTTCTAGAATTTCTGTTGTTCCTGCTGTTTGACTTTCCAATACAGCACTTAATCTATCTCCTTTACTTACCTGTATTGCAGTAGGAATTGCTATTCCCCACCAACCATCCATAGCTCTTTGGTAGTATCCATCTATTTTCTGTCCATTTTTCATTAGTTTTAATTCTTTATCTCCACTACCTCCATAAAATCCAAGACCTCTAGTAAATAGAACTGCTTCTACAAGATTCACATTATCCCCTATAACTATTTCATTATTTTCTTTTATTAAATAATTATTAAGATTATCATTATTTATTTCTACTGCATTAAGTGGTACAGTTGTACTCCCATATGTTCCAGACGTTATTATATCTTGTCTATTAATTCTAACTTTCATTAATGGAATTGTGTTTATCGCTTCGTTTATATTATCCTGCAAAGCTTCTAATATTTCCTCTGACAGTCCTGGATATTGATAATCATTAAATTTAATTTTATTTAATTGCATTTTTTACCCTCTTTCGTAACGAATTTTTAATTTTGTTATTTGTCCTAATCGTTCTAATTGTTTATATTGCACATAAAAAAGACCCGTATCTTCCAACGTTGGAGGTTGCTCTGGGTCTTGAAATACTTTTCTATATAATTTAAATTTATAAATCAATAAATTAGCAGTTCCTTCCTGCGGATACAAATCAGGTCTTGGATATAAATCTTCTTTAGGAAATAAGTCATTCATTGCATAATTATTCAATACATTATCTATTGTTATTTCTCCAACACCAGTTTTGGAAATATCTAAATCTTCTACTAAATACTCATCAGTATACTTATAAGGTAATGCTCCAAATCCTATACTATAAAGCTTTGGAATTACTGTATCATATTCATATCCATTTACTTCTAATAAGCCTTTTGTAGTTAAATGATATGGACATTTTACTGCATTAGAATTACTCCATAATTTTAAATCAGTTGAAACTTGATCCATTCTGCTAATTACAATAGGTTGTTCTTCTTGAACAACTATATTATATTTACTTACATCTAAATAAGCATATAATTCAAATTTTTGTAACTCATAATCGTAAATACCAAACCCAATTTGTTTTATATATTGTCCTACAAAACTACTTAAATCTGGATATCCTGCTAAAGGTTTTTCGTAATTATATTTGTTTATTATTGTATTTTCTGTTAATAATTCACTTCGTTCTGATGAATTAAATTCTAATATTGTATCAAATTGCATTTCAGTACTTTCTGGTATTATTAGTGTTTTTTCTTTTGTTAGATTTATACAACAAAAATCTAAATTTTTATCTTTAAATTCCAAGAAACTATATGCAAATAAATCTAAATATTTATTTAATATTAAATTAGTAAATTTATGTTGCTTATTACCTATTTTTATACCTACTTCTAAATTCTTTACTTTCATATGTATTAACCTCTTAAAATTGTATTTAATGTATCGTTGTAGTCTTCATTCATTTCGATTTCATGTATTTCGTTTATCTTTTCTTCGCCAGAGTATTCTACAACGTATTCTGTTTCAATTTGACTGTCTTGTTCTTCCGTATCAGAACTACTTCTAAATAAATCTATATAATTTTCTAATAAGTTTGTATTTCTAAGTTCTACAGAGTAATTTGTTGGATTATTAGCTTCTTTACTTTCATTAATAGCTGTTACAATAAAAATACCTTCCGTAAAATATTCTGGAAGGTCTATATCTATTCTATCGCCTATTTCTATATCATTTTCTTTATCATATTTTAAGGTAACTTGATTTGTATATTTATTATTAATAATAAATGTATTTCTAATATAATCTATTAACTCTTGAACAGTAAACCAACCATTTTCTACATCTAATACTTTTTCTATTTGTCCAGAAGGTGTTATCTTACCTTCATTTGCTTCTATTTCCTGCCAGTTTATTAATCGCATATTCGCATATCTTAAAAACGTTTGGCTTTTAATAGAATTTACTGTTATAGTATTTTCTCCTTTATATGTAATACCTGTTGCTAAATTTTTAAACGTACTATCCATTGTAAGAACAAATAAAGCTCCTGTACTATCATCTGTTGCAATATCTTTCATATTTACACCTGGTAAAATCTCCCCATCTGTATTGAAACCACATTCTATATATGCTCGAGAAGAGCCATTATATATTAGTTCTAAATTTGTACACGTTGTAGTTTGATTAACTGCTAATGCTCCAACTATTCTTTCTGCTGTTCCTAAACTTATATCTATTGGATTTTCGAAGTCTATTCTATCTCCATTTTTTAGTGTTACATTAACTTGCTGTGTATTATCATAAAATATTCTTGCATTTTTAATATTTATAATATTTGCATAATCTAAATTTTCTACAGTTGGAGATATGCTTAAAAAACCATTTATTTGTTGTTTATAATTATTTATATTAATCGTCTTTTTAGGCACTTTATTAAATAAATAATTTATGTCATCTATTTCTATTTCTTTAAATTCGTTTATGTTCCAATATAAAGAATATTTATTAGATAGATAATTAAGTACCTCTTCTACCGTTTTACTTATTAATTTTAGTGTTACAGATTTATCCTCTATATTTATTGTCTTTAATACAAATCCATCTTGATATAGTGGCATTAAAACTTGTGTAATAATTTCACTAAGCATTGCTGTTCTCATAATTGTTACTGTTCTAATTGTTGTCATTTGCCTTGGAGTATATAAACTTAAATTAAGCTCTTTTTCGGGAGTAATTATTTTCTTTAGTTCTGGCAATGTATAGTCAGATACAAAACCAGTAAACTTAAGTTTTCCATCTTTATCTATTATTTGTACTTCTTGCTGTGCATAGGGTAAATCCTCCATAGTACATTTAGAAAAGTCTAGCTTAAGGTCTGTATATGTTACCTCTCTACTAGACTTTTTTATTTCTATACTATCAATTATTCTATAATCTTTATTATTCCATCTTGCTATCATTAATAAGCACCTGCCCTTCGTAAAGTTTTAGTTACTGCAGGTGTTACTGCTCTACCTACTTTTGTACTATCTAGATAAATATCACTAGGTTTCATTAATATATTAGCTGTAAATAACTTATTATTAGTTGCTGTTGTACTTAAATTAGCACTTAGTTTTTGTGTTTCAAAGTCTACTGCAGATTGCATATTTTTATATACTTTTCCAAGATTATCATCAAATCCGTCTCCTAATCCTAATGCCAAAAATTTTCCTACTTCATCAGCAAAAACTTTAGATGGAGAATGAATACCAAAAAATCCTTTTATCTTATCTACAATTCCACTACAAAATCCACTAATCTTATCCCATAGCCAACCTACAGCATTACTAATACCATTCCAAATACCTTGAATTAGATTTTTACCAACTTCAATCATTTTGCTAGGTAACGATTTCAAACCATCCCATATAGTTTGAATAATTGTACCTGCCATTTGTCCCAATTTTCCTAAAACACTTCCAACACCTTCAACTAATTTGACAATTAATTGTACTCCTGCTTCTAATATCTTTGGCGCATTTTTAATTAATGCTGTCACTAACTTCATTATAATTTCTGGTGCTTTTTCAATTAATATTGGAAGTGCATTAATTAAACCATCGGCTAATCCTAAAATTAGTTGAATTGCTGCATCTATTAACATATCTATATTGTCTAATAAGCCATTCACAATTGTTATTATTGCATTTATGGCTTGTGGTATTAACTGTGGCAGCATTTGTGCTATTCCTAAAATTAACTGTGTTATAAGTTGCATACCCATTTGAATTATCTGTGGTAACATAGTTATTAATCCAGTAATAAATGATTGTATTAATTGCATTGCGATATTTAATAATTGTGGCATATATGGTAATAAAGATTGTACCAATGCCATTAATACCTGTCCAATTGTGGATATCAAAGTAGGTGCATTTGTCATTATTAAATCTAAAATTTGAGGAAATATTTGATTTATTCCTGCTATTATTTGTGGTGTTGCATCAGAAAGACTTTGCATTAATTGAGGCAATAGTTGTCCAACTGCATTTACAATATTTTGTATCGCAGTTATTCCGGTTTCAACTAGTTGATCCATTGTTCCACTGCCATTTAAAAAGTTATCAAATGCAGATTTCATAGAACTAACACTACCAGAAATAGTGGATGCTGCTTCTTTTGCAGTTGTACCTGTTATTCCTAATTGCCCTTGAACAACATGAATCGCTTGATATACATCATTTAGATTGCTAATATCATACTTTACACCTGTTATTTTTTGAGCATCAGAAAGTAACCTTTCCATTTCTTCTTTAGTTCCACCATAACCTAATTTAAGGTTATCTAACATTGTATAATTTTGTTTAGCAAAACCCTGATAAGCATACTGTATTGACTCCATAGATGTTCCCATTTTGTTTGCATTATCTGCCATATCTGTAAGAGCCATATCTGCAACATCAGCTGCTTTATCTGTATCTCCGCCTAAACTTTGTAATAAACTAGCACTAAATCCTGTAACAGTTTCCATATACTGATTAGCACTCATTCCTGCGGTTTTATAAGCATTCTCTGCATTCTTTATTACTTTATCAGCACTACCTTTAAATAGTGTTTTAATACCACCAACATTTTGCTCTAAATCTGCATAAGAACTTACTGATGCTGATCCTAATCCTGCTAAAGCAGTTGAGGCCGCACCAACTGCAGCTGTAACACCTTTCATTGCAGTTCCAGCAATACTTCCAAGTTTTCCTAAACCACTTTGAACTTTTCCACTTATTCCATTAATATCCTTATCTAGACCTTTAGTATCGCCATTAAATTCAATAGTAACTGAGCCATCTGCCATTTTTCATTCCTTTCTGTCAGGCTCATAGGCTCAATTTAAAGACTTATTTTTATTTATTTTTATTTCTACTTGTTTGCCACATTTTTTGCATAATAAAAAGACGCCTTTACATTCAGCGTCTTTACTATATTTCACTATTTTTTTATTGCAAAAAGGACAAAAATACCATTTTCCCATATTGTCCTCTTTTCTTTTTATTCTAAACCTGTTTGAGATTTTGAAGAAACTTCTCCATCTGTAAATCCAATAGTCGCTACAGAAAATGTCCCATTTCCGTTCCAAGTTTTAATTTCACTCTTTATTCCTGCTATTTCACTTTCAGAAGATGTTGATTCTTTTCCTCCAAATATTTCAACTACTTCTTCATATGTCATTCCATCTTTAATTTGATTGTATTGTTCCAAGGTAACTTTTACATCTTTTGTAGTTGTTTTTTCATTTTCTGTTGTCTGAACTTCGCTTTCATTTACAGAACTTGAAGTTTGTGTATTGTTTGTACTTGTTTGAGTTCCTCCAACAATCGCAATAACTATTATTACAACTATTAGCCAAAACCACCATTTTTTATATACTGGTTTTTTCTCTTCTTCATGATTTGACATTTTCAACCCTCCTTTATTTTTTAAATTTATATTAGTATATCATTATAAAGGATTATTTCAAGCACTTTTTTCCAACATAATTTTATCTTTTTCGACAAAAGCCGACAAATTATGAAAAAGCTTCTCCAAAGTCATATTCTTTTTCTTCTTCAGTTCGCATATCAGGTAATGCATATAATCTTTTCATTTTTTTATAAAATTTCTTCATTTCATTATCTTTTATCGTATTTAATTGTATTGCTCTATATTGCATTATTTTAGAAAACATAACATCTTCATTTAAATTAACAAATAAAGCTCTAAATTTCCACCAGTGCAAGTATTTTATACTATTTAAATCAATTCTATATTGTTGCATAAAAGCACTATATATATATTCTGCATCAAATTCATAGCTATAAATTTGTTTTTTATTATTGTTCTTTGCTGTTCTATTTGTATTTTCTTTTTTATCTCCACCAGAATAAAACCAAACTACTTCTTCTAAAGCTTTTTTTATATCTGTTATTTGCTCTGGTCTGTAATAATATAAGTTTAAAATCATTCTAATTTTTTTATCATCTTCTATTGTTCTATCTTGCATTAGTAGTTCAAATTTTATGCTTTCTCTAAAATCTGTTCTTATTCTCATTCCACTATCTGTATGTTGTGGTAATTGATTAATTAATAGATTAGAATACATTATTTTCTTCCTTTATTATATTTATTGTATCTTCTTGTTTCTCTGTTAGGCATATATTTAGCTCTGTTTTCTAAAGTATCATATAAATTTTGTGTAGCTTTTGTTGTTTCAATTTTAGCATTAATTATATCTGTAAATAATTCCATATGCTCTTGTAAATCTTTTTTACCTTTAAATATTTTGTCTGCTATTCCTTTTCCAAAAACTTCATCAAAAAATTCGTCTATTATTTTACATTCTTCTCTAATAGCTTCTGACAAACTTTTTTCTTCTTTATCTTTTAATTCAGATTTTTCTTTAACTTTTTTTGCTGCATTTTCTAATCTTTCTATGCAATCAGCATCTGTAAAACTAAAGTCAACTTCAATATCTTTTAATTTCATTTTTTCCCTCCAAATTATTTAAGAGGCTTATTTCTAAGCCTCTGCTAATGTTATTTCTTTTAATACAGCTTTATTTGATACTGTAACAGCTACATCATCTTGTGTTGTATAACCTTCTTTTTCTACAGTTATATTGCTGTATGAATCAGCATCTAAAATTGCAACTACAATTCCTGTAGCATCTGTCAAATAAGATACTCCGTCTATAGTAATCTTAGCGTCTTCAACAGGTGCACCTGAACTATCTTTAACTACAAAAGTTACTGGATATTCTGCTACTTCTTCTTTTGGTGTAAATGTTGCTGTTTTTCCGTCTTTACTTACTACAGCTTTACCAATTGTAAAACCACTATTTTTTCTAAATGCTCCAGAATATGTATACGCATCTGTACTATCACCTTCTGCATCTGGTACTGTAGAATATGTTCTAAGTCTAGCTTCATATCCATCATCTATAGGCTTGCTAAAATCAACTTGTAATATTTTTACTAAAGCATCATTTCCCGTTTTTTCATTATCTGTTATATCTACTAGTTTTTGATGTACTAAATTTCCTTGATATAAATCAAATGCATAAGATATTTCCTCAGAATAGCCTGTAACATCAGTCACTTCTCCATCTTCGTCTACATATGTTCTACTATATTCAGTAGGATTTTTAGATTTAGATATTTCAGTAAATTTAGTCATTCTTAAAAAATTTGCTATTGATGTAGTAGAAACATCCATAAAAGCAACTTTTCCACTTCTTTTTACTAATTTTTCCACTTTTTATCCTCCTTTTTGATAAAAAAATAGAAGACTTTTAATAGTCTTCGTCATAAGCTACCTGCATAGGTATTACATATATCGCCGTTGAATCCGTTGTCTGTAAGATTGTTCCTCTTCCTAAACACTTTATCCAAACAGCTCCATCTATCTTTGGTAAATTTTCTTTTTTATTTTGTTCATATATCCAATCTGTAAAATCATCACAAAATTTAGAATTTTTAATATTCTCTAAAGCACTAAAACTAGCTTGTATAGAAAAATCAAATTGTATTTGTAGTCGCCTTCCACCGTCTGAAAAGTTTTGTAAAACTGGATCTACTGGTGTTTCATCTATACTATAAGATTGTGGCTTATCTTTTATATAATCTACATTTACTTTTCCATTTTTCAAGTATGGACAAGTCTCTATAAATTCTTTTATTAATTCTATTTTTGCTTTTTCTGCCATTTTTAGCCTCCATTTTTAATATAGTTTTCCACATCTTTTACAAGGTCGTTTTTTCTTCTCTGCAACATAAGTTTGTCCCATTTTGGACCTGTTCCAGAAGTATGATATTTTAATTTCTTAGAAGTTAATACTTTCTTTTCTCCTAATTTAGCCCATGCACTACCATTTTTTGCAAGCATAAGTATTCCGTTATAAATATATTTCATATAAGGAGATATATATTTTATAGAATAATTGTTAGGATATGTTTTGTTTCTTCTTCCCATACCTGTATCCATTGGAACAAACGGATTCATTAACCTATCTGCTTCATCTCGCAGAAAACGTGTTACTCTACCATTTCTATCAAGTCCGTGGTCTTTTAGTATTTTATTTATACTATTCATTTTTACCTTTACGGTAAACCCACTTGCCATTATTCACTAACTCCTATTTTATAGTGTTGTAAACTGCCTTTGCGGTTGTCGTCTACACTTACTACTTTAAAGACTTGATACTTTTTTTGTAATGCAGATAAATCAAACTTATCTTCTACAATGCCTTCTACAACGTAATCATTAGTAGATATATCTAACTTATCTGTAGTAGGAATTGTTATAGAGCCTGTGCTTCCTTTTTCAAGTCCTTTATCAACTAGATTAGTCTTTTTGTTATGTCTGAAATAAACCTTGTCAAAAGTCTCTATAGTGAAATTCTCATCATCTGTAGTGTGATATACAGTTATTTGATGTATAAAAAATCTATCATTCATTTAACACACCCCACTATATAACAAAGGATATCCATCAATTCCAATAACATCCCATAAATTTTTTTTTAATGTAGAATACTTTTTATTTTCATAATCTGTTTTTATTTCTTCTGGAGTAGAATAACTCTCACTCCAACCTTCAATATTTTGTGACTTTAGATTTCCTATTTTGGATAATTTATCATTTTCTTCATTGATTAAATCAACAATTAAGCAAGTAGTATATTTTACTTGCTCTGGAACATCATTTTTATCAATTCTTCCGTGAGTATTGTAATTTATATAACTACTTGCCTTTATTACTAAATTATTAAAATCGTTAGGTATGCTATCTTTACCTAACAATTTTTTATATTCATCTTCTGTTATGTATTTAAGCATACCTTATCCTCCTATTCTGCAAATGTTGCATTTGCAAAATTTAATTTAACAACACTTGTTCCATCTACTAAAACTTCCCAAGTATCTGTTTTTTCTGTTCTAAAGATTATATCTTTATCGAACGCTATATCTTTCTTTGTTTCACTACCATTTTTCTTAAATGTCATTTTAGAACCTGTTACAGTTAAACTAAATGGGAAATAATATCCACTTTGTTCATCTTCTACAGAACTAAAGTCTGTAAATCCTTCTACTTTTTTCAAAGTAGCTTTTACATTTCCATTCTTATCTACTGTTGCACCAGGTCCTATCATGTCAGATATTTTTTTATTTAACCAAGTTTCGTTTTGCTCTGGCACTTTTAGATTTGCTGTTAAGCTGTTTTTTTTTTTACAATAACGGCTTCAGTATTAGTTACTTTATCTGCATAAACCATTCTACCTTGTAATGCAGAAGCACCAATATGAGCACCATCTTTTAAATCATTAATAGCAGGTGCTATTTGCCACTCGTCAATAGCTTGACACCAATCAACTCCATAAATAAAGTATTCAATTGGTTTTTCAGAACTATCTTTTCCCAAGTCCTCAACTATTACATTAACACCATTTATTCTTCCAACAACACCTTCTCTTGCTAATTCAGCACCAATTTGAGAAGCTGTGTTAGAATATTTTTCATCTGTTAATAATAAAGTTTCTGTTGCATAGTCTATTGCAACATACATTCTTTCTTTAGGAATACCTTTTTTAGCTAATATAGCAATATCTTTTACAATGTTAGAATAAACATTATCTGCTGTACAATCAGCTTGTGTAGATGCTGTTCCAGTTAATAATTGTGCAATAGCATCTGCTTCTAAAGTTTTTGCTATTGTATAAGCTCCACTTTCTAATCTTTGAGCTACTAAATTATCTGGTACTGCTTGTGCCTCATAACCATCAATTAGCTCATTTATAGCTTTGTGGTTATCTACAGGTACATTTAAGTAAGTTGTAGCACTTTGTGATAAAGCTACACCACTTTTAACATCATAATCAGATATTGATACATCTGTATTTCTAACTGGTACTTTTACTGCTCCAGCTACAGGATTTCCTTCATAATCTCTTGCAAATGTATTTCTTATTTTTAATGATGGTCTCATTAATTTAACAATTGCACTTGCATATCTTTCTTGTCTTTCATGTGTTCCATTTTTTGCTATTGCATTTGCCATAATTTATCATCCTTTCTTTAATCAAATTTAATCTCAGGGTGTTTACTTGCTAATATTCCAAGCACACCATCATTTTTAGAGCTAATAGTTCTTACTGGTGCACCAGTAGCCTTAGGCTCTATTGTTTCAAGTTCTTGTTTTAAATATTTTGGGTTATCTTTCAAGAACTTAGCTAAATTCTCTTCAAACTCGCCTTCCATTCTGCTTACTTTAAAAAGCACATAATCAGCATCATCTTTATTAACTCCTGCCTCTAAAACAGCATTTGTTTGCTTTAAAGTATTAAGCTCATTTAGTGTCTTTTTATATTCAGCTTCCTTTTCAGCTTGTTTTTTAGCCTCTGTTTTTTGACTTTCTTTCCAATCTTTAAAAGCTTTTAGCTCTTCTTTACTAGGCATTTTCTTTTGCTCTTTTTCTAGTCTTTCTTTAACTATTTTGTTTAATTGCTCTTGTGTGAAAGTCTTTTCAGTTGCTTTTTCCTCATTTTGATTTGTAGTTTGAGTATCTACATTTCCAGTTCCTTCAGCATTTGTGCTTTCTACTGTATTTGTTGCATTTTGATTTTCTAAATTTTCGTTATTTTCCATATTTCCTCCTAATTTTTAAGTCCTTAGTGGACTAATACCTTGTTTAAACCTACAAGTAAGGCTTGGCACAAGTTAATGGATTTGAACCACTACTTAACAGTTTTGGAGACTGTTGTGCTACCGTTACACTAAACTTGCATATAAAAAAGACAGTTATAAACTGCCTTAAATAACTAATCTACTATTATCTTTGTTAAGTCCTGTTTGTTTTAAGAAATCACTTAATTGTGCATTGTGTTCTTTTTGCGATGATTTTATATTTCTTATTTCATTTTGAACTTGTTCTATATCTATATAACTATTATTGCTTGTTAATATTGCCTGTTGAGCTTTTAAATCTTTTTTATCTTGTCTTATTTGCCTTTCAAAAGCTCTTTGTCTTTGTGTAGCATCATATACGCTCATCTTCTGTTCGTTATATTCTACTTTTTCTTTTCTCCAATCTTTTAATTGTGCACTACTATATGTTCTACTACTACCTTTATAGTATGGATGCCAATCATGTCGACAATTTATTCCTTTAAATCCTGTTGGCTCCCCATAACCTATATCTCGTAAGCTTAAATATCCTTTTTGTCCACTTCTACTAACTATCTTTCCTTGCCATCTCGCATGTTCTGGTCTAGCTCCACTATGTGCTGTCAATTCCATTAAATCCCATCCAAGTTCATCTGCTCTCATTTCTTGTAACTTGCCACAATTTTGATTAATAGCAGTTACTATATTTGTTCTTACTGCACTTTCTATACTCCTTTTAGCACCAGATGGATATTGTATTATTGCCCCTTGTTTACTTATACTTTTTATTTCATCTAATATTGCTTGTGTGTAACTTTTAACACCTGTTGATATATACATATAAGCATTATTTATTGCATTATAGAACTGTGTCTGTGCTGTATTTGCTGTTGTCAAACATAAGTTTTGTAGATTGCCAGACGTTCTTTGGATAGTTGCATTCATTATTTGTTTAATACTTTCGCTTTGTTGCAATGGAACTGGATTCAACCCTGCTTCTTTATATATCTTGTCATCAGACTTTAATGTTTTTTCTCCTGCATCATAAAATATTTTGTTTACTTCTTCTACCGTTGTGTTATTATATTCTGCTACTAATCTTACAATATCTTGATATAAGAACCCCATTTCTTGGGCAATTCTCAAATCGTTTATTACTACTGTATTTGCATAACCAAAGTTCGCTATTCTTGTTGCTATTTCTTCTATTATGTCTAATTCCAAATTAGCATATATTTGATTTGCTTGTCTTTCTATCTTTGCAAAATCTTTTTCACTTAGCATAAACTATTCCTCTTCGCTATTTTCATTGTTAGAAGTAAATCCAAATGCTTCTTGATTACTCATCTTTTCTTCTTGTATTTTTTGTAATTCTTCTTCTGCTTCATCTTCTGACATTCCTTTAATATCCATCAAATAAGACTTCTTACTTCTTAATCCTTGTGTTACTTCCATCTGTGCTCTTGTTCTTTCTTTATCTTTATCTTCAATAATTGAATCGTCTGGTGTTATTGTAATTTTATTTGTTTTTATTCCTTCTAATTCACATACTGCTTTTACTAAATCTTCTACATTAGAATTTACTATAATTTGATAATGTTGCTTCGTTCTAAAAGCTTGACTATTTTCAGATATTACTTCTGTTGCTGTTTTAGTTCCTGCTCCATCAAATTTGTAGTAATTACTTCCTAAACCTACATTTTCAGATAACCAATTTAAATCTGCATTAATACTATCAATATGTTCGTTATATCTTAATGTAAAATCTATTTCTTTGACTGGCTCTTTCATTTCTGCATTTATTCCAACATAAACACGATTGTTTTTATCAAAATATTGTACGAAGTGTGGATTTCCTTGTTCGTCTGTTTCCATTCCACCTTTCATAGCAGACTGGTCAACCAATATTCTTTTTTTACCTAAAATAAATTCATTATAAAAACTATCGTATTTTATATCTAATGATTTAAACCTATCAATGCTATTTGCATATATTGATATTCCCATTGGAGAATTAGTATCGAAGTTATTCGCTAAATTAGGCTTCCAGATTTGAAAATATGGATTTTGTGTTATTACTACTTCACTTTCTTTTACATTTGGAAATACATCATTAAAGTTTAATTGTTTTCCAAGTGTTGTATCTGTGTTAGATTTATATACTTCATTTAATTTCAAGTATTTGCCATCTACATATTCGTGATAAGTAATATGTGTATAATAGACTTTTCTTTTTCCTTTATCATCTACAATTCTACTAACTGTTATCATTCCTGTAATATAACCATTTGTAAATTTATAAGGAATAATCACGTCTCCATCAATATAATCAATTATCGTTCTGTTATTTTCGTCTTTATATTCAACTGTTGCTCCATTTCCTAATGCTAACATTTTTTCAATAAAAATAGGAAGGTTAACAGTAAAGTCATTTTCTTTACTATCTAACACTTCCCATAATCTTTTTGTTGCATTTTTATTACTTAGATTTATTTGTGTTTTCTCTGTCCATAATAATTTAGTTAAATCTTCACACAATTTTTTTGGCATATTCATTGTTAGTCTTTCACATTCTGTATTCTTCCCATTTACCATTTCGGTATAATAATGAAAGTCGTTTACATTTCCTCTATACCAACTCTTCCAAATTGCCATTAAATCGTAAATTGTTCCAACTGTTAAATTTATACCTTTTTTACCTAAAACACTTGCTATGTTATTGTAAAAATCCATTTTGATTTCTCCTTATTGTTTTAATCCTAATTTTTGTAAGTTATCTTTTATCCAATATTGAAATTGGTCTTGAGTGTGGTCTGCATAACTATAAGCATAATCTTGTGTATAAGTGTTGTAATATTTCTCAGAGCTTAAAAAAGCCTTTTCCGTTTTATCTGGAATAGGCTTTCCTTTTTCTACACTATCTTTTAACCACATATAATTTTCATTTTCTTTTTTAAATATCTGATTGTTATTATTATTTAAAACTCTAAACTTTTTCTTTGCTAAAAAGTCTTGAGAATAATCTATTAATTGCTCTTTGTTTGTTCCTTTATCTACTGGGTGTAATCTTCTACCATAATCTTTAAAATATTGATTTCTTAAAGCTCCTTCTGCACTATCTATTGTTTCCTTATCTGTTCCTGCTTTAAACTTTTTATTTATTGTCAATTCAAAATTGAATATATCTCTACTTAATTCACTTGGTGCTTTTTTATTAGGCTTTTCATGTGGACTGTAATAGTAAGTATCTAATAAATACCAATATCCATCAGCTCCATATCCATACGCTCCACAAGTTGTTGCAGATGTTTGATGTCCAGAGTCTATTGCAAAATCTATATATAATATTTTTACTTTATTTTTTTCTAAATAATCTTCTGATACATATTCTATTAAATCAGGATTATATATAAGTCCTTCTAGTCCAATTACTTCTCCTAAATATATCCATCTGTATCTTTTCTCATCATTTTGTTCTAACTCCTCTGCTTCTTCAATTGCCATCTGTCCTAACCATTGTTTAGGTACTGTTCTATAATCACTCTGATGAACTAAATATCTTTTACTTTTACTTTTTTCATCTACCCATTTATTAACCCAATCAAATTTATTTTTTGGTGGATTAAAAGAATAAAATGTTATAAACCAATCGTCATTTCCTCTTAAGAATGTAGCCTTTATTTGTTCTATATCTTCTGGATTGTCCCAACCTGTTAACTCTTCAAACCATACCATTTTTATAAGCTTATTTTCGTCTATCATTCCTTTTACTGTTTCATAGTCTTCTCCTCCTGAAAAATATATAGTATTTCCATTGTTAAATCTTATTTCCATTGGAGATAAGCCAGCTTCATAATCAATACCTTCTTGCAAACCTAATCTTTTGCATGCTCTCTTTATTTCTTTATAAACAGATTTTCTTAATTGATTTTGATGCTTTCTTAATATTACTGAAGAACAGTTATCGTTATTTAAACAGTTATAAACAATTTTTATTGATATCATAGAAGATTTTGTAGAACTTCTTCCACCTTTATAGACTTGATTTGATTTTTTGCTATTAAATGTGTTCCAAAAATGAGGAGCAATAATATCTCTTATACTAACTCTAATCATCTTCTTCCTCCTCGTTTGGAAGATCATTTATTATTTGTACCCTATCCTCATCTTTTACTGTTTTTTCATCTTGAACAACTTCTCTAATTGTATTAAATGCCTGTACATCTCCTTTTAAAGCTTTACCATACATTGCAACTATTAAAGCCATTTGATTATCTAAATTATCTTCTTCTATTCCTAAATTTTTCATAAAATCCAAAGGTTCTGATTGTTTAAATGGCAATGATAAAAGCATTTCCATTTGTTCCTTCATTGCTTTTCTTTTTCTACGAACTTCTCCTGATTTCTTTCCACCTTTTCTAGCATACTCTCTCTGTTCTTTCTCGGTTCGTTTATTAAAAGGTATTAAGTTTTGTTCATTTGCCATCAACTCCCACCTGCTTTATTCTTTTTTTCTGTTATATTCTATACATTTGCAATTAACACATTTAGCTTGTCCATCTATTGTTACTACTACACTACATTCTTTATAGTTTTTATCTTTGTAATGTATACAATTAGGACATATTTCTTTTTCATATTTTTTAATTATTTCATTTGTATTCATATATCTCTCCTATTTGGTTGCGTATCTGGGAGTCGAACCCAGTATCTTTAGCTTATGAGACTAATGAGATATCCGTTTCTCTAAATGCGCAATATAAAGAGCAGACATTTAAAACATCTACTCTCAATAAATTATAGGGGCAAACAGTATTAAATATTTATTATCTAACTTATTTGCTATTATATATATATCAAATTTTTTTGGTGTCATAAAAGGGTAAAAAGGTGTCTTTTTTTAAATTTCTGCATATTTTTTTATGGATTTCTTGATTAATTTTTTTGTATACCTATAATCTCTATCTAATTCTACAGAAACTTCTTCAACCTTCATTCCTTTTACGAATCTTAATTCTAAGATATTTCTATAAGGTTGTTCTACTTGATTTATTTTTTTAGTTATTCTAATTAGATTTTCTTCTTCTTCTGTCATTATCTTTATATGCTCACTTATTAAATCTAATAATATTGCTATGTTTTTACTCATTTTGTCATGATCCGTTGTTCCTTTTGGCATATCTGACAAAATAGAAGTGATTTTTGTGAGTTTTGCTTTTTGTTCTTCTATTTGTTCTAATTTCCTTTCTTCAAGTTTCTTACTATGTAAATATGAATATAATTCTTTCTTGGCATCTTTCTCTATCATTTGTGCCTCCTTAATTAATCATTAATTTATTTTATAGCATTTTCTTTCGTATTGTTCATGTGTTAGTATTGTTCTAATATCACTTTCACACATACATTTAGCATTTGTTTCATCTCCTGTTGTTTCTAATACAGGTATTTCTCCATCAAACAAATATTTATCAATTACTTCATTTTCATTTACAAAATCTCCTACTTCTATTAAATCTATTATGTTTTTGCTGTGGTTTACTATATAATTATCTTTTACTCTTCTTTCATAAACTTTTCCATCGTTAAACTGAATAATTGTATCAGTTAAATATTCGCCCGCAAATCTTGTTCCACTTCCCTTTGGTTCAATTTTATTAACTTTACCAATTAAACCGTCTTTAGTTCTAACATATTCTCCTACTTTAAGATTGTCCATCTTTACCTCCTAATCATCTTCCACTTTCCTTTCAAAATATTGTTTTATATCTTCTTCATTAAAATCTTCTTCATGTTCTTTATCTAATAAAATTCCATTAGTTTTACATAGCCAATTTATTCTTTCTGCCATCAAGTCTATCATCTTATCTCTTTTTTCTATCTCTGCATCTTTTTCTTTTAGTAGATTTAATAATTTATCTATATTATTGAAAAAATTTTGCTCTTCTTCGCTAATTTCATATCGTGTATATCCATTATCGTCAAAACTTTCCATTGTATAATCATGTATATATGTTTTTATTTCTTTTATAGCCTCTTCTTGCTCTTTAGTCACCTAATCACCTTCTTCTATACTTCTCTTGTCGCAATTTCAGGTTTATTTATAAAAAAATC
>CAKNPW010000040.1 GCA_930990555.1 uncultured Clostridium sp.
TCATAGCTAAAAGCTTTTAGAACCACCTGTATAACAGGTGGTTTTCATTACACAACAAGGAATGTCTCCTGTTCAATACAGAAGACATTCCTTATTAGTGTTACTTATTTTTTTGAGCTCTTATCTCATATATATCCATGAGAAAGAGTATGAATAATACTGCTTCTAATATAATTCTTAAAGAAGGCATATTCATAGGAATTTGAAATGCGTTAATAAAAAGTTCCAGGGTGCAAAATATTATCCGCCACCTTTTCCTATTTTCATACTTATATAACAATAATGTTATAATCAATAGTATAGGAATTTCAATTATAAGTAACATATTTTTCCTCCTTTATTATATAAGAAAAAATCAACAAGTTTAGAATTATATTTTACCATTTGTTGTATTTTAATATTCAAATATTTCTCATACATATTTTTACCCTTCAAATATGTATTAAAAAAAGAGTTGTACTATTACTAGAAGTTTAAAATAATATATTAAATTATATAAATATTTGATATTATTGTTAATATTTGTTGATAAAAATTAATCTTTTGCTTGATTTTAATTAATAGATTCAGTATAATAACTAATAAGATGAGCAATAGCAGAATGTGACGTGTCGCATACCCACAAAAGAAAGGGGGGCGACGCTTATGTTATTAGAACAAGTTTATTTACTATATATATACATACTATTATTTGAACTTGCAATAGTAATTGGTATCACTGTTGCCTTATTAGTAATATTGTTTATTGCTATGAGAAAAACACACCACAAAAAACACATCTCTGCTGGTCATTAGAGATGCGTTTTTTATAAAAAATATATCTTATTAATGGCACGCCACATTTTGTGGTCGCTCATCTGCTATAATTATTATACTTAAACATCATAAAAAAGTCAAATATTCTGATAAATATTAATCTATAAATTAGTTTTTAAAAATTATATTATTTTTTACCAAACTGTCACTCCCATGTGCATGGGATTTGGTTGTAATGCTGCAGCAGTTGTCGGAACAAGAATAATAAATTCTCCAAGGGAAAAATTAATTGCAATACTAACAAATTGTTTTGTACCCTGTAATGGAAGATTTCCATTTTTAATTACTGTAGCAACAATATTTATTTCAGGTTCTATAGCAGGAATATTTTCTGGATTAGTCGCAGCAATAGTAGTTATGTTAGTAGTTTTATTAGGAATTTTGTTAACCTTATTTGTCTCAAAAATACTATCTAAAACTATATTAAAAGGACTTCCATCTTCTTTTACGTTAGAGCTACCACCATATAGGACTCCACAAATTGGCAAAATATTAATTCGTTCTTTATTTGACAGAACTTTATTTGTATTAGGTAAAGCTATCTCGATAGCAGCACCTGCTGGAATTGTAATATGGTTATTTTCTAATATTAATATTGGTGGAGTATCCATATTAGATTTTATAGCAAACACTTTAAATCCATTTGCAAAAATAATAGGCTTAGATGGATATATTTTAACTGGATTTATCTTAGGAATTCCTGCAAATGAAATTGTACTTCCTATAATTTTAATGGGCTATTTAAAAAACAAAGAATTAATAGATATCGAAAATGTTGCTGTAATTGGTAATATTTTAACCGCAAATGGTTGGAATCTTCTTACCGCCATTAATGTAATGATATTTACATTATTACATTTTCCTTGTGGTACTACTTTACTTACAATAAAAAAAGAAACCAAAAGTATAAAATGGACTATTATTTCTTTTCTTCTACCTACCTTATGTGGAATTATAATATGTTTTATAACCACACAAATTTATAACTTAATATGTATTTTAGGAGGTTAGGGATTTGGGGACGTTCCTTAAAATCCCTATAATAAGCAATTTTTAAATCGGTAGCTATAAGCTACCGATTTTGTTTTCCCTATAAAATAGGGAAAACAAAGAACGTCCCCAAATCCCTATTTCTCTTTTATTACTCCATTTATTAAATTTAAATCTGACGGAATAATGTTCTTTATATTAGCCTTTCTAAATATGGCTTCACCTAGCATTACTCCTGCTTTTGCACCATTCATCCAATCTGGATTTGTAGGCATAAAACTTCTTAATTCATCTAGCGTAGTTTTGTTAAGTAACTCGTCATTTTTCTTATCAAAATCTTCATATGTAACATATACTTTATGAATACCATCATCGAAGAACTCATTAGGTTGCAAGTTATATTTTACTAACTTTTGAAATCTTAATTCTCCACCTGTATGTATTGCAATATCACAATTAAAATTAATGTCTTCTGGAATTAAATTTTCCAAATAATTAATAACCTCTTCTTTTGATATGCCAGAATCCAATTCATTAATATTTGGGTATTTATCAAAAACATCAGATACTCCTACTGTTAAATTAACTCTATTTTCTACTATATCATTGTTAAATATTACTAGCTCTGTAGTTTTACCGCCCATATTTACCATCATAATCCTATTATTATATGCTCCCTGCATAGCCTTTTCAAAATAATAATTCTCTTTATCGTGTGATATAACATTAAATTTTAAATCTAATTTATCAAATCTTGCTTCTATATTTGCTAACTGTTCATTTGGTATTTTTCTCCATATTCCAGTTGCATATATTTCTGTATTATTTTTATTCAAATTATATTTTTCTTTAACTTCTCGTATAAAAGACATCATTTTTTCTATATTTTCTTCTTGAATACCTTCTTCCGAAAATCCTTTTTTAAACATAATAGATTTTTCTTCTATTAAAGTTAATTCGTTTTCATATTCATACAATTTTATAGTTGATGACCCAATATCAAAATAATACATATCTTCGCTCCTTCTATTTTATTAAATCTAAATTTCCATTTATTATTGTTGGCTCGAAGCCATGAATTTCATCATATAAATAGCCTTATGGTATATCATTAAATAAATCTTTTTATTCTCTAAAAATAAGTTATACTTTTCTAAAAAAGTAACTCCACCTTTATAATTATATTATTTAAATAGGCATTTAACAATATCTATCTTAAATTTTTATTGATATATCTACAGCACAGTTTTTTCGACATTTTATATGCTATTTCTTTCCTTGACTTGTCCATTTTTTTGATATATTATATAGTAACAAGTTAGATAATGGGAGGTAGATTATGGAATTAAAAGGATCAAAAACAGAAGCAAATTTAAAAGCTGCTTTTGCAGGAGAATCAGAAGCAAGAAATAAATATACATATTTTGCAAGCGTAGCAAAAAAAGAAGGATATGAACAAATAGCAGCACTATTTTTAGAAACTGCAGAAAATGAAAAAGAACATGCAAAAATTCACTTTAAATACTTAAATGGTATTGGTGATACAATGCAAAATTTAGCAGATGCAGCTGCTGGTGAAAATTATGAATGGACAGATATGTATAAAAGATTTGCTGAAGAAGCAGAAGAAGAAGGTTTCAAAGAAATAGCTGCAAAATTCAGAGCTATTGGTGAAGTAGAAAAACATCATGAAGAAAGATATAGAAAATTATTAGAAAATGTAAAAGATGGTGAAGTATTCAAAAAAGGAAGCATCGTTGTTTGGAAATGTAGAAATTGTGGACATATAGTTGTTGGAACAGAAGCTCCAAAAGTTTGTCCAGTTTGCAATCATCCTCAATCATTCTTCGAAGTAAATGCAGAAAATTACTAATACATAAAAATCGAGTAGGAACTAAATAATTATTTCAATTAGTGTCCTCTCACAACTAAAGGAACGAGTTTTTATAGCTCGTTCCTTTTTATAATCTTATACTTTTGCTATTAAATCATACTCTTTAGATTTAACTATACTACAATTTACAAAATTACCTATAGTTAATTCCTTATCATTTTTTATATATGTAATTCCATCTATATCTGGTACTTGAAAGCTAGTTCTTCCAACATAATATTTCTCGTCAAATGTTATACCTTCTATTAGTACTTTTGCTTCTTTTCCTACTAAATTTAACAAGTTTTCCTTAGAAACCTGTTGTTGTAATTTCATTATTTTATTATATCTAGCTTTTTTAGTCATTGGATGAACTTGGTCTTTTAGCCTTGATGCTGGCGTTCCCTCTTCTTTAGAATATGTAAATGCTCCTAAGTTCTCGAATTTTGTTTTCTTTACAAACTCATAAAGTTCTTCAAAGTCAGCTTGTGTTTCCCCAGGGAAACCAACCATAACTGTTGTTCTAATTTGTACCTTTGGTATATTAGTTCTTATTTTAGTTATAACATCTTCTATATTTTGCTTAGTTGTCTTCCTATTCATTCTTTTTAAAACTGAATTTGAGATATGTTGTATTGGAATATCAAAATATTTACAAATTTTGCTTTCTTCTTTTACCACTTTTATTAATTCATCATCAATTCCTTCTGGATATGAATATAAAAATCTTATCCATTCTATTCCATCTATTTTACATAGCTTTCTTAAAAGTTTAGCAAGCCTTGGTTCATTATATAAATCCAAACCATATTTAGTAGTATCTTGAGCTATAACAATTAATTCTTTTATGCCTTTTTTAGCTAGCATTTTTGCCTCTTCTATAATATCCTCTTCTGGTCTGCTTACAAAAGGCCCTCTAATAAATGGAATTGCACAATATGTACATCTATTGCTACAACCTTCACCAATTTTTAAATAAGCAAAATTATCACCTGTTGATACTTCTCTTCCTAAAAACTCCTGCTTACTTGCTAATGGAAGTGGCTCTTTTGGATAACTTTTAATTTCTCCATATCTTTTGTTATCTTCTATACTGTTATTATTAATTACATTTTCAATAGCTGTATAAAACTCCTTGTATTTGTCTAACCTAATCCACAAATCAACCTCTGGTAGTGCTTTTTTTAGTTCATCAGTATATCTTTGTACAAGACAGCCCATGGCTATTAAATATTTGCATTTTTTCTTTTTATATTCTGCCATTTCCAAAATAGTATTTATAGCTTCTTCTTTTGCAGGATCTATAAATCCACAAGTATTTACAATTATCATATCTGCATCTTCTGGATTATTTACGATTTCCATTCCATGTTCTTTTAATATTCCTATTGCAATTTCTGTATCTATTAAATTTTTAGAACACCCCAATGATACAAAACCTACTTTCATTATTACTCCCTTCTGTTAACTTTTGAACTTTAGGGACGGAGCTTAAAAGTTCAAAAATTATGTTTACTATTAATTTCTACTCTTTTACATACATTTGCTTTCGTGTAAGTTCTAATAAATTTAATCTTGAAAAGCCTTCTATTTGTACTTTTGCTCTATCTTTTTTTGTTTCTTCTTCAAAATAATTTAATAATTTCGTCTTATTGTTATCTTCTTTCATGTCTATAAAATCTATTACAATTATTCCGCCAATATCTCGCAATCTAATTTGTTTCGCAATTTCCTTTGCAGCCTCAGAATTTACTTTAAATATAGTATCTTCTAAATTGTTTTTGCCAACACATTTTCCAGAATTAACATCTATGGCAGTTAATGCTTCGGTCTTATCTATTACTATATAACCTCCACATCTTAACCATATTTTGTTGTTTGCTAAATCATTTAATTCTTTTTGCATAGTATATTCTTCAAAAACATCTTTTTCAAATTCAACTTTAACTTTATCAGCCAAATTATATATTTTTAAGAAATGCTCTAACTCTTTATTAAATTCTTCATTATCAGTTATAATCTTATTCATTTCAGCATCTGCTGTTCCTAAAATTAAAGATTTTATAATATCATTATTTTCTTCAATTAAGTATGGTAAATCACTTTCTCTTTCTGCCAATTCTTGTTGTATCTTTTCCCATCTTTGTAATAGTCTTTGTATATCTTGCTTAATCTCTTCCTCTGTTGCAGAAGTACAACTTGTTCTAATAATTGCACCAACGTTGCTAGGAATATACTTTTCTACAATTTTCTTTAGCTCTTGCTTTTTAGCATCATCTTCTATTTTCCTAGAACTAGTTATAAAGCTTGTTCTTGGCATCAAAACAATTTGTCTTCCTGTTAACTTTATATTTGTTGTTAGTTTAGCACCTTTTTGTTTTATAGGATTTTTTTGAACTTGTACTAATATCTTTTTATTTAATTTTATTTCTTCATCTATTTTGTATATATCATCAAAATGTATGAAAGCATTTTTATTCTTGCCTATATCTACAAAAGCAGCTTTTATGCCTGGAATTATATTTTTTATAACACCTACATATATATTTCCTTCTAGATTTTCTTGACTATTTATAATATATCTTTCTACTATATTATAGTTTTCTATTAAAGTTGCAACTTTCTCATTGTTATCAACTTTTATTCTAATTTCTCGCATCTTTTCCCCTTCTTTAAGCTAATGTTATAACCTAAACTAAATTACTCCTATATAAAATCTAATTATATTTATTCATTGCTTTATCTATTCCATAAGTTATTATATCACATACCGCATCTGCTGCTTTATTAGTTGCTTCATTTAAAATGTCACGTTCCTCTCCTTGCAATTTTTGAAGCACATAACCTATCATCATTTCTTTAAAAATTGGCTTTCCAATTCCTATCCTAATTCGTGGAAAATCCTCTGTTTGTAACTCTTCTACAACAGATCTCATTCCATTGTGAGTCCCTGGACCGCCTTTTTTTCTAATTTTAATTTTACCTATATCTACATCAATATCATCATATATAACTATTATATTTTCTGGTAATATTTTATAAAAATCCTTATATTTAACTATTGATTCTCCGCTTAGATTCATATATGTTTGTGGCTTTAATAACATTATTTTTTCGTTATTAATTATTCCATCGCCATATAATCCCTTAAATTTCTCTTTAGTAACATTTATATTAAGTTTTTGGCTTAAATGGTTTATTGTATCAAAACCCATATTATGCCTTGTGTTTGAATATTCCCCTTCTGGATTCCCTAATCCTACAATTAAATACATTTTATCCTCCTATATGGGTTCCTTTTTCCCCATTTTACCTACTATCATTTATTGTTTTAAATAGGGATTTTTAAGGAACGTCCCCAAATCCCTATTTTATTAATGTCTTTTATATGTATCTTTGTTTATTCTTTCAGAGCTTATTACTTGCCCGTTTTGCCTTACTGTTTTATATGTTTCTGATTTTATACTTGTAGATGTTGTTTCGATTACTTTTGATGTTATTTCTACATCATAATCTGGATTTTCTTTTAATCCGTATATTTCGCATTTTGCTACTCCACCACTTACTGTACATAATATTTTTACTGGATAATTTCTTGTATTTTTAAATTTAAAGTCTATTGATCCATATACAACTGTTGCATCTCTACCAGCAGATGCATATGATGGTACAAATTGATGGTTTCTTCTTTCTACTATTCCTAAGTTTGCATATAACACAGCATTGTATAATGTTGTAGATATTTGGCATATACCTCCACCAAGACCATCTACTACTTCACCATTCTGATACATTGCAGCTTCTTTGTAACCTGCCGCTATTGTTCTTTCTCCTACAACTGTATTGTATGAAAATGTCTCGCCTGGCATTAAAACTGTTCCATTTATTTTTTCTGCTGCTAGCCTTAAGTTTGTTGTTCTATCGGTATCCCTTGCATTATAATTTGTAGAAAATTTTGCAAGCAAATCTGGAAAAGCTTCTGTACCAATCATATTAGTTGTTACACTTGGTGCAGTATATTTTAATGGTATTTCATATTCGTCTTTAACTTCGTTTAACATAGCTTTTGCTTCATCAACAGATATTTTAAAATCTACACCATTTTCATGTGGATAAACCACATATGGATTTGTTGTATAATAAGCATTTACTGGCTCTTTATATAATTCGTTATGGATTTTATCTATATCTATTGCATCTGGCTCTTTAGAAACTGTTACAAGTTCTATTTTACTACTTGCATATGATAAATCCTGAATTTTACTCTTGATGTTTTCTATAGATGGTGTTACATCTACTACATTACCCGTTTTACCTCTAGTAATAATTAATTTACTTCCTTCTACATAATAACTACTTTGCACAACAGTATCTGGCAATTTTGTAGATATATCATTAAGAATTGATGTAGTTTGCTCTGTATTTAATGTAACATTAAGATCTAAATCATTAGCAGTTACTAAATTTTTTACTATTGTACCCATATTTTTAAAAATATTACTATCTCTTCCAATATTGTATGCTCTATTTACTGCCTCTTCAATATTAAAATTTGCTCCTATATCTTCCAAATTTAGTTGTGTTTCATATTCCCCATGAACGACAGTTAAGTTATTAGGTAATACACTGTTAAATTCATTAGTAACTTTTTCTATCGCCTGCTGTTTTGTTAAACCTGCTACTTCAACCCCTTTTATATAAATACCTGTTATAATCTTATCACTTGAAGATATATAAAGTGTTATCCCCAAAAATAAAATAAAAAAGATTATTATAAAACTTATAAAAATTATTCCTAAAACTGTTCCTACTTTTAAATTTTCTTTATTTTTTACTACTTTTAAATCTGTTGTTTCCACTTTTTTCTCCTTTGATAATATATAAAATGCACATATATTATACTATATTTCGACTATTTATACAATTATTATTTACATTTTAACACAACAAAAGGGAGCAGTGTTTACTCCCCCCCAAATATGTTCTAATCATCATCTGTTCCAAACAACTCGTCAAATTTTGCTTCCAATGCTTTTTCCAAATCTATATTATTTACTTCTTCATCATTATCTTCTAATGGAATTTCCATTGGCTTAGAATTTGATTTTGCAACATTTTCTGTTTTTCTATTTTTGTCTACATCACTATTTATAGAATCTGCAACTACACCTGCTGTTTCCTTTTTAGGTGTACTTGGTTCATCATCTGCGAATAAGTCATCCAAAGATTCTACTTTTAAATCTTGTGTTTTAGCTTCTGAACTTGCAGAATATGGGTTTGCTGGGTTAAATATTCTCCACTCTCCTCTTTCTCCAACTTCTGCATCATTATGACTTATTTCTAATCTTGCCATTTCTTTACCCATTGGCTTTCTAAAGTAATAGAATTTATTTGCTTTTACAGGTCTTACACCTTTAACAAATATAATACATTTATCATTATCGAATCTTCTTAATTCATCTGGTGTAAGTAATGCTCTACCCATAATTTGGTCAGAATCACTTGAACCAGATTTCCAACCACCTTTGTCACGGTTAGTTGAATGGCTATCTCTTGAAATTGTTTTTTCTCCTAATGCTTTAGAAAAATATTCCAATGTTTTGGTAGAGTTACTTCCTAAGAACACGTGTGTATCACAGTTACCAATTATAGTTTCATATGATTTTTCATAAACAGCCTCTAATTGGTCTAAGTTTTGTAAGATAACACTAAATGAAATACCCCTACTTCTTGATGTAGATATTTTTTTATCGAAGTCTGGTATTTGACCAATATTTGCAAACTCATCTAGTATAAAGAATGTTTTTTCTGGTAATTTACCTCCAGCTTTATCGGCATAATCATATAATTGTTGAATCATTTGTGAGAAGAAAATTGTAAGTAAGAAATTATATGTTGTATGTGTATCTGAAGAAATTACATATACAGCTGTCTTTTCTTGTCCAATCTCTTCAAAATTTATTGTATCTGAAGATGTTAAGTCTGCTATATCTTTACTATCAAATTTACCTAATCTAGATTGTAATGTACTTAAAATAGAACCTCTTGTTTTTTCTGGTGCTATTTCGATTGATTTATAGTTCTTTCTTGCTGGGTGTGTATAATCTAATTGATTAATTAAATCACCCAATAAACTTGTACCACCACTATCATTTGCAGCTCTAACAAGTTCTGCACAACTTGCTAAGTTTTGTTCTTCTGGTGGTCTTGTAGATATTAAATACCAAATTAAAGATTTTAGTAAGATTTCTGCCATATCATCCCAGAATGGGTCTGATGCTTTTTCACCACTTTGTCCTTTAACTATGGTATTTGCAATAATATCAACATCTATTTCGTTTCTTATATGTGATAATGGGTTGTACCCGTCACTACACTCTGGATTAACTAAGTTTAATACTCTTACTTTATAGCCTTTAGATTTTAAATATCCTGCTGTTCTATCATACAATTCACCTTTTGGATCTGTAAAAATATATGAACCTAAGCATTGATAAGCATTTGGTATGGAATATGATGCAGATTTACCAGAACCAGATCCGTCCAACAACTAGTACATTTATATTTCCCATTTTATTTAATGGTAAATAATTGTCCTCTGCTAATATAATTCCACTTTTTTTACTTAAAATTTTATATTGCTCCCCGTGTTCTGCCCATCCACTAGAACCATGTTCTATATCTGTATATTCATTTTTAGGTACTGCTTTTAATAAACCAACTATTACAGCTGCCAAATAGAATATTGAAAAATATAAAATACTTTTACCAAATGTTCCTATATATGCATTTGAAAATACAACTCCGAAACTTGAAAAAGGGCTAGTAATATATTTTCCTAGTTGTTCAAAAAAAATCTCGAAATTAAATGCACCCGATTGTACTGCTTCTGTTACAGAAGCAGAAAATGGTGCAACACCTAGAATTATTATTACTAACCATAATATTAAAAATATTATTATTTTTTTTCTTCCGTTTTCTAATATACTATTTAATTTAAAATTCATTTTTTCCATCCCTATCTTTTGTGATATTATCGTGAAGAATCCTCTGTTCTGCTATCTTTACGTGTTGCAACATCTGATCTTATTACTCTAGATTCGACTTTTCTATTTCTTCTCTTTCTAAGTTCCGCAACTTCTTTCGTTGTAATTTTGGCTCCATTTTTAGAAAAAGCCGTTGTACCTGACTTTTGTGCAGTTTTAGCCAATGCTTTTGCTTCTTCTGGTGTTTCTGGTGCAATCATTTCGTTTTTAATAACACCTTCTAATATTTGTGGAAAATCTTTGGTACTGTCTGGATCAACCATTTTAAAAGTTATAACTTTTGCACCTTCTTCAAATGTCACCGAATTACAAGTAAATTTAGATTCTTTATTTGTATCGTTCATTAGAACTCCCCTCTCCTTTAATCTTTTTTCTCTTTTATTTCAAAAGCAAAATATGGTTTGTTTGCTTTTAATTTGCATTTTCCTCTAACTTCATTAGCCTCTTCGTCAAAATATACTGTAGGCTTTACTTCTTCTGTTGTTTCTGGATCTATAATTGAAATCTGTCTCTTAAAATTTGGTGTGTACTTAAACTCTTTATATTCTTTTTCCGTATCTGAATAAAGAGTATTAAATTTTAATGGCGTTGGTTTTTTAGAAATTGTTATTTTGTCACCTTGTAGTATTGCCATATTAATTACTACTCTGTCCTTTCCAAATGATAGTATAACAAGTTCGTCTTTGTCATCAGAAGGATCATCAATATAAAATGTCTTCTTCTTTTTGTCACCATACATTTCTTCTGTATAATCTAATCTTGTTACTGTATATTTTGGTGAATTTTTTAAATCTTCTTTTAATGTTTCATTTATTTGATATACTACTGTATTTACGTTATTTGGATCCATTATGCTAAAATGTTTTCCTTCCCAAACGTACATATCTATACACCCCACACTTCTACGATTTTCTATATACATAGTTTGTCTTTTGTAACACTACTATGTTTAATTATACCTAATTTGTAAGCTTTTGTCAACCAAATTTAAGTTATTATGTTAATTTGCTCTTTTTCTTGGATTAAAGTTAGATACTTGTTCTAATTCCTTATACAATTTTTCTTCCTCTGGTGTTAATTCCTTTGGTACTATTATTTTAACTTCGGCTATTAGGTCTCCTCTTCCACCTTTTCCGTCTTTGTAACCTTTTCCTTGAATTCTTACTTTTTCGCCACTTTCAATTCCTTTTGGTACATAAACAGATGCAGTGTCATCTATAGTATTTATAGTAGCTCTTGTGCCTAAGGCAGCTTCCCATGGGGTTAATCGTAGGTCTGTGTACAAATCTATTCCTTCCAATCTAAACCTTTTACTATTTTGAATATTTACTTTTATAAATAAATCTCCGTTTTTACCACCATTTATTCCAGCTTTTCCTTGGCCAATCAATCTAATCTTTTCTTGATTCCTAATACCTGCTGGGACTTTTACTACAAAAGTCTTCATTTTTCCTTTCAGAGTCCTAAGAGAAATCTTTTTTTCTGTGCCATAATATGTTTCCTCTATTGACATATTTATTTCTGTTTCTACGTTCTCTCCTCTTATAGGGATTTTTTTCTTTACTTTATTGTCGGTTTTTTCCTCTTCGCCAACAATATTTCCAAAAAACATTGTAAAAAATTCGGAAAATTTTGAGCCGTTTTTTCTTTGGCTCTCTTCATACTTCTTCTTTTTTCCCACATTATTATTCCATATTCTGTCATACTTTCGTTTAGAAGTAGAATTTGATAACACCCTATATGCTTCATTTATATCTTTAAATCGTTCTTCTGCAAATTCATCATTTATATTAATGTCTGGATGATATTTTTTTGCAGATTCCCTGTATGCTATTTTCAGTTCTTGAGGAGTTATCTTACTAGATTCTAAATTAAGTATTTTGTAATAGTCTTTGAAAATCATTTAACATCCTCCACATTCATGGTGCCAACATTATATCACATATAAATGCATTTTAAAATAGGTTTTTCAATTTTTGTGCATTTTGCCTTCTTTTAATAACAAGTCATTTCTAGCTTTTATTGTTTCTGGATGAATTATCCTTTCATTTTCTATATTATATGTAATAAATTTATTCATTAAAAATATAAGTGCATCATCAATATTTTGTGTAGCTAATTCCCTACTTTTTTCTATATCAAACCTTGTTTCTTTTCTATTTTCTTCAGTTTTATCTGCTACATATATAATCTTCTCTAGCATACTCATATTTTTTCTTCCTGTTGGATGCCACTTTATTGCATTTACCATATCTTCTGTAAATCCATATTTTTTAGCTACTATATCAGCCCCTATCTTTCCATGTAAAAGTGATGGTTTTGCATTTTCTATTTCATCTATTTCTATATTATTTGCTTTTGCATATTCTAACAGTTCTTCATCAGTCATTTCTTTAGCTATATCATGTGCTATACCCACTTTTTTGGCTATTTCTTCATCTACATTGTATAGCTTTGCAAGCTCTACTGCTTTTTTGGCAACTCCAATAGAATGTGTAAAACGATATTCTGACAAAATTGCTTTTACATCATTTTTTATTTGGCTATATTCCATAGTAAAACCTCCTAATACTTATTTTTCTATTGCATATCTTATAAGCCTGTCTAAAACTTCTGTATATTCTATACCAATGGCATCTAACAATTTTATATACATACTATCTTCTGTAATATCTGGCATCGTATTTATTTCATTTACATATACCACATTTGTTTTTTCTTCTATAAAGAAATCTACTCTAGCTATACCTTTTGCACCGATTGCTTTAAATACTTTTATAGCAATCTCTCTTAATTCATCTTCCAAATTTGTTCCTAACATATTTAATGGCACCATTGTTTTGGTAGCTGGGTTTTGATATTTAGAATTATAATTGTAAAAATCATCTTTTACATCTATTTCACCTGGATATGAGGTAATTAAATTTTCATCACCTAGTAGTGCCATTTCTATTTCTCTTCCTTTTATTTCCTTTTCTAGGATTATCTTATCGTCATAAAAGAATGCACTTTCTATACTTTTTCTAAGTTCTGATGAATTTGTTGCTTTATTTACCCCAATTGAAGCACCAGAATTTGCTGGCTTAACAAATACTGGGTATTTTAACTTATCATATACTAATTCTAGTAATTCATCCATTCCAACTTCCTTTTCGTTAAACTGATTATCTATAGTTACAATTCCATTTTTAGTGTTTTTTATGCAAAAGTATTTTGTTTGCATAACACCTGCTCCAGCTAGAATGGTTTTCATATATAATTTATCCATAGCAACACTTGAAGATAGAATATTGCATCCAACATATGGAATATCTACAAAATTTAATAGTCCTTGTATAGAACCATCATCCCCACATTTTCCGCGTAACACAGGGAATACACAATCTAAATTTTTCAAATAGTTAATTACATTTTCTATATGTTTTAGACTAATTGGCTCTTCACCCAATTTATAATTTGGCATTTTTTGTATATCGTCTAGTACCTCGTACCACTCGCCTTGTTTATCTATATATATCGGTACAGGTTCATATTTTAACCTATTTAAATTCTTTACTATTGAACATCCTGACATAATAGATATAGAATGTTCATTCGATTTTCCACCAAAAATGACTCCTACTGTTAACATATCTTATTTGCATGGCATTAAATTGGCCATGCACTCCTTTCTTCGTTTATTTATTTAATTCATTAAAGATTTTTAAGAAATTCATTCCATGAGCTGCTTTTAGCAGTACAACATCATCTTTTTGTAGATTTTTATTTAGATATTCTATTGCTTCATCTGTTGTATCTAATACTACTACATTTTCTTCTGGCATTCCTAAATATTTTACTTCATCTGCAATGTATTTAGCTAATTTACCAACTGTTACTAAGACATCTATTTTATGCGTAAATACTTCGATTCCTACTTTTCTATGAATTTCTTCTGCAAATTTACCAAGTTCAAACATATCGCCTAGTACTGCAATTTTTCTGTTGCCTGGTAATTCTTGCAAATATTCTATTGCTACTTTCATAGAATCATAACTAGCATTATATGCATCATTTATTATTGTTATATTGTCTTTAATCTTGTCTATTTCCATTCTATTTTTGGTTAAAGTAAAACTAGCTATTCCTTTTATAATGTTTTCTGGTTCTATATTTAATAAATTTCCTACTGCTATTGCACATAAACTATTATATACAAAATGTTTACCACTTACTGGTACTTTTACAATATATTCTTTATTATTTATTTTTACATTATATGTAGAGTTGTTTTCGTTTATTTGAATATTATATGCCATTACATCTGATTCTTGATCTATACCAAATGTATATTTTTTATACTTATTATCTTCCTTAGCCCATTTATTTAGCATATCATTATCATTATTAATTACAACATACCCATCTGGCTTTAGATTTTCTAATATTTCTAATTTTGCTTTTAAAATATTTTCTCTTGAACCTAAGAAACCAATATGTGCTGTTCCAATATTTGTAATAACTGCAACTGTAGGTTTTGCAATTTTACCTAAATATCTTATTTCGCCCAGATGATTCATTCCACTTTCTACAACTACTGCTTCATGATCTTTTAATTTTAAAAGAGTGCATGGAAGCCCAACTGCATTGTTTTGATTTCCTTCTGTTTGTAGTGTTTTATATTGTGTACGAACTACATTTGCAACAATATCCCTTGTACTTGTTTTACCAACACTTCCAGTTATTTGAACAACCGGAATATTATATTGCTCCCTTTTATATGCAGCAATATTTCCAAATGCTTCTAAAGAGTCTTTTACTTCTATTATTGTTTTATTTTTAAATTGGTCTAACTCTTCCTTTGGTATTTTTATTCCTGAAATGATGGCGACTTTAGCACCTTTTTCTAATGCCTCTTTATAGTATTCATTTCCGTCAAAATTTTTCCCTTTTAGCCCAATATAAACATCATCTTTTTGAATTTTTCTTGTATCTGTACAAAAATTTTCACATGTTTCTTCTAATTTTCCTATTAATAATTTGCCATTAGTTGCTTTTATAATGTCTTCTACATTCATTTTATATTTCGTATGATTTTTATCATACTCCCCCTTCTTTGTTTTATATTCACATTTTATCAATTATACTATTCAAATTATATTAAACATTCAGTATCAATTGATTTTTATAATTTTATTATATTACTTTTTTGATGTCAAATTCGATTTTTGGCAGAAAAATACACCACTATTTTTACCATATTTTTTATTATGGCATAAAATGTGGTGTATTTTTTTTGACTCCCTTATTGTTTCGTGATTTTTAATATTCTATTTTTTAATCGTTTCTTCAAAAGGTTGTAAATAACTTAAACTTCTTATTAATAGCTGTTCACTTTTTTCTGTTCGTATAGAATCTACACTCATATTAATTGTATATGTACCTGTTTCAACTCTTGCATCTTGAACCCCTGAAATGTCTATAATTTGATATTCATCTTTTTCATAATTATAAATTTCTACATTTTGTTTATACCTTACTATAACATATGATAATGGTGAAACTTCATATGTTGTTCCATTAACTATAATTTTTGTTCTTTCTAAAAAGAAATATAAATCTTCTCCATCATATAAAAATGCTTGTTTTAAGTTAGTTTTATTTGTTGTTGTTTCTAAATATGTTTCTCCATTTTCTTCTACAATATTTGAAAATTGATTTATTCTATATGCTACGCAATTATCATTAGGATATACTATTGCCATATCTTGTGGAAGAATAACTTTATTTTTTTCATCTGAATAATATACTGGTGTAGAACCTAATGTTACATTTTCATCAGTAGCTTTTAGTTCTATAAGACCATCTTTTTTTGTAGATATTAATTCACCTGTATACGCTACTTTTTTACCAGAATTCCATTGGTAAAAATCATGGCTTTCTACATTTTTGCTATTTAATGTTCCTATAACGATTATTATAAGTACAATTATTATAATTAATGCTGTAATAATCGATGTAATTACCCTTCTATTCTTTTTCTTTCTTTTCTTCTCAGTTAATTTAGCTTGTTCTTCTAGTTTTTCTTTTGTCTTTTGTTTTTCTTCATTTTCTTTTGGCTCATCTATAATAATTTCTTCATTATCTGTATCATCAGTTTTAGCTTTTTTTGTTTCTTGAACTTTTATAGCCTTTAATTTTGCTATATTTGCTTCTAATTTTGCATTGTTTACCTTAGTTTTTTCTGACGCCTTTGTAGAAACTACTTTTGTATTTTCTTCAGTTTTTTCCTTCTTTTTTGTATTGTCTTTGCTAGATACTTCTACATTAGCTTTTTCTTCTTTAATTTCTATGTTTGAATTCTCTTTATTTTCTTTTTTAGCAGCTGCTTTTGTTGATTTTTTGGTTGAAGTAGTACTTTTCTTTTTAGCGGTTGTTTTTGTAGACTTTTTCTTGCTGTCTTCCGCTTTAGCTTTTGTAGTTTTAGGTGTTGACTTTTTAGTAGTCTTTTTTTGTACCTTAACCTCTGCTACAGCTTCTCCTTTATCTTCTTTTACTATTGTTTCAGCTTTTGGCTTAGTTTTACTTGTAGTTTTTTTAGTTTTTACTTCTTTAGTAGTCTCTTTTTTGGCAGGTGCTTTTTTTGCAGGTGTTTTTTTGGCAGGTGCTTTTTTTACTGTTTTTTTAACTTCTTTGCTTGCAGTAGTTTCTTCTTTTGTTTTTGTAGTTTTTGTAGTTTTCTTAGCTACTTTCTTTTCTTGTTTTTCATTTAAGTTTAATTGTTCTTCTTTTTTCTTTTGTTTCTCTTTTTCTTCTTTCATCAACCGTTCTCCTTTTGTAATTTGTTATAATATCTTTTTATTTTTTTTTTTAAATATATTAAATGCAGTATAACATTTTATAAAATTATTTTTTTTATTTTAAATAATTTTTCTTTATCATAATACACTTTTTTAATATACGCAAGAAGTAAATGATATTAAATCTATCTTATTAATTTATAAAATATTATATATAACTTTTTTAATGCAATTAGTAATACTACTAACTTTCTTTTATTAAATAGTGCTAAGGGAACAGGGAAATATATGTTCCCTTATACTTCTTTTTTATTATTTTTTCTTTTGTTTCTTAGTTAATACCACAGCATATCTTAATGTTACTGTTTCTAATGCTACTAATCCAACTAAAGCTATTAACAATCCTATTGGAAGTTCACCTGTTTCTACACTTATGATTACATTTG
>CAKNPW010000041.1 GCA_930990555.1 uncultured Clostridium sp.
TATTGGTATTTCCTTTTTTTATTTTTACTGTGACATATCTATTGTAAACCTATATGGTTACTCCATATATTTTTTATACATTTCATCTGCTACTTTAAAAAATCTTTCTTTATCTTCTATTAAATCTTGTAATTTTTTTAATTCTTTTTCTCTATATTCATTTTCTATATAATCTTTTTTGGCAGCATATCCTTCTTTTCCAAACTTAGTTACTGCATGCTCCCACGCTCTTTTAATATGCTCTTCTTTTCCTATATTTCCATAATGCTCTTTTCCATATTCAAATGTCCTTCTAAAAAATATTTCTATTGTGACAGTTTTATCTGCCGATGCTAATATTTTTCCATATATATTTCTAGGTTCTCCTATTTTAGATGCCCTATGATCTTCTATTGCTTCTTTTATTAATTGCAATTCTGATGTATTAAAAAATCTATTTAGATTTTTATCTTCTTCAAATATTTGGGCAGATACTTTTTCATGATTTTCTCTATCTATATTATCACCTATATCATGATAAGCTACAGCTGTATATAACATGTCCAAATTCACATTATACTTTTGGCCTAATATTAAGGCATTCCTCATCACTTCTTTTATATGTCTTATATCATGTGATTTTCCATTCTTATTGTATTCGGGAAATATCTTTTCTTCAATATATTCTTTTAATTCTGGACTAATTACAGATTTTTTTATTAAAAGATGATAATGATAAGAACTACTAGTTTTTCCTTTGTCTTCGTAAAAATCTTCGATATGTTCTACTAATTCTATTATGTTGTCTTTAAATAGCTTTTGTATTAAATCATAATCTGCATAAAAATGAGGTATTCCATTTTCTGGCCCATCTTCTACTCTTATTTTTGTATTTTCATCAACTACTGGAAAATCTTTATTATTAAAAGCTGGAGAGCTTTTAGAACCCAGAGTTAAATAACATTCTCCATCTTCTCTTAGCACTCTGTTTATTTCTTTAATTATTCTTTCCACTCCTTTAGTATCTGTATGTGATATAACATTTCTACATAATATACAATCAAAAGAGTTATCTTCGTATGGCAGATTTAGCATATCTCCAATTTTATAATCTACATTTAAATTTAATTTCTCTGCCCACTTTTAGTAGCATTTACAGCTTCCTGGCTTAAGTCAAAAGCATATGTATTAAATCCATTTTGTGCAAATAAAATTGTATGTCTTCCAATCCCACATCCTAAATCTAAAAAGTCTTTTTTCATTTGTTTTTTCCATCTGTTTAGCAAATAATATGATTCAACACTTGGCTCTTTCCAAATATCAAGTTTACTAGCCTTGCTCCAGTTCCATGCTTTAGATTCTACCATTACAATATACCTCCTTTATTTCTTGAATTTTATCATATCGAATTTTCATATTCAATTAGTTTTAAAGCTTTAAGCTAAAAATAACTGTGGAAATGTCCACAGTTATTTTTTTAACAATCTTAAACTATTTAATACTACTGTTAAACTACTTAATGTCATTGCTAAACTTGCAATCATTGGGTTTAAAGCAATTGGTAAGAGTCCTGTTGCAAGTGGTATCATACATACATTATAGAATAATGCCCAAAATAAATTTTCTTTAATTATTCTTATTGTACGTTTTCCAAGATCAAATATTTTTACTATATTGTCCATATTTTCGTTTAGTAATATAACATCTGCAGAATCTGCACTAATATCTGTTCCGTTTTCCACACTTATTCCAACTGTTGCAGCTTTTAAACTTGGACTATCATTAATTCCGTCCCCAACCATTGCTACATTATTATTCTTATTCAATTCTTTTATCTTATCTAGTTTTTGCTCTGGATTTACATTACTTATAATATTTTCTATTCCTATTTGTTTTGCAATGGCTTTGGCAGTTTTTTCATTATCTCCAGTAAGCATTATGATTTTCTTATCTAATTTTTCTAAATTTTTAATTGTATCTGTAATATCTTTCTTTATTGTATCTGCTAACCCGATAATTAAAACAGTCTCTTTTTCATCAAATAAATATACTATGCTTTCACCTTTACTTGCAAATACTGCTTCATTATCTTTTAGTTTATTTTCTACATTCATTTTTTCTACATATTTGTAGTTGCCTGCATAATATTGCTTTCCATTTATAATTCCTTTAACTCCAAGTCCTGGAACTTCTTCAAAATCTTGAACTTCGAAAATATCTTTTTCATTATTATAAATACTTTTAGCTAATGGATGATTTGAATTTTTTTCTAAGCTTTTCAATATTTTTAAAGTAACTTCATTATACACTCCATCTGCTATACTCATTTTTCCTGTTGTTAATGTTCCTGTCTTATCAAATACAATTGTGTCTACTTTGTTTATTGCTTCTAAGGTTTCGCTAGACTTTACTAATATTCCCCTTCTACTACAATTTCCAATTGCAACTACCATAGCAAGTGGTGTTGCTAATCCTAGTGCACATGGGCATGCAACAACTAAAACACTTACTAATGCCAAAATTGATTGGTTAATATCTTTTGTTATTACAAAATTTAAAACAAATGAAATTAAAGCAATGATAAATATTGCTGGAACAAAATATCCACTTATTTTATCTGCAATTCTTGCGATTGGAGCTTTTGTATTTGTAGCTTCTACCACCATTTTTACTATATTAGAAATACTAGAATCTCTACCTATTTTTTCTGCTCTATATTCTATATATCCATCATAATTTATACTTCCTGCAATTACAGTATCTCCTACTTGTTTACTAACCGGCTTACTTTCACCTGTTATAAATGACTCATCAGTATGTGTTTTTCCACTTGTTACAGTTCCGTCAACCGCAATCTTTTCACCAGGTTTACTTACAACTGTATCTCCTTTTTGTATCTCATTTATAGTAACTTGTAATTCTTTTCCGTCTTTTAAAATTGTTCCATTTTTAGGAGTTATTGTTACAAGATTTTTAATTGTATCAACTGCTTTATCTTTATTTTTCTTATCTATATATCTACCTATTTTTACAAAAAGAATTATGATTGCTGATGATTCAAAATATAAATGATGTACTAGTTCTGTATTACCCATAAATACTTGAACTGTATTCCACAAACTATATGCAAAATTTACAATTACACCAACACCAACTAAAGAATCCATATTTGGCATTTTGTGAATAATATTTTTTATTCCGTTTTTTATAATATCAAATCCATAAAATATAAATAATAGCGATAAAATCATTAAAGTTATTGCATATATTCTTGGACTTTCCATCATATTTAATATATTAGGAGTTGGTAAATTAATCATCTGCCCCATTGATATATACATTAAAATAATTCCAAGAATAGCAAATATTATAAGTTTTACAAGTTCATTGCTTTTCTTTTCTTCTTTCTTCTCTCCTAAGCTTTTAAAACCCGCTTCTTTAACAAATCTATTTAAATCTTTAACACTTAAATTATCTTCATATTCTATTAAGGCTGTCGCCATAACCAAATTTACAGAAGCACTAATTACTCCTTCTTGCTTATTTAAATATTTTTCTAAACCATTTGAACAAGCACTACAAGTCATTCCTTCTATATTTAAAACAATTTTTTTCATATTTTACTCCTTCGGGATTTGGGGACGTTCCTAAAAATCCCTATTGGTGAATAGGGATTTTTATAGTTGGTCCCATCTTAATAATAACAAAAAAATCAAGAATACCTAGGGGGACAACTCTATTTTTCCCTAAATAGGGAAAAATAGGAACGTCCCCTTTTCCCTATTTTACTTTAAATCCTAAATTTTCTATTTTTTCTTTAACTACATTCATATCTATTTCTTTTTTACTTTCCATTTTTACTGTTCCATTTTCATGATTTGCTTTTACTTTCTTTATTCCTTTTATATCTCCTAATGCATTTTCTACTCTTTTTTCGCATCCTCCACATACCATTCCTTCTACATTTAAAATTGTTTCGTTCATTTTTATTCCTCCTATCTTTTTATAATTTATAAATATGCATTTTTTTATTAATGTACTATTTATTAAATCTTTTGAATAAACTCATAAGTTCATCTATTACTTCTGTATCATTTTTTTCTATACTATCTGTGATACATGAATATAAATGATTTTCTAATATATGCATAGATAAACTTTTTATCGAGCTTTCTATTGCTGATAATTGAATTAATATATCGTTACAATATCTATCTTCTGCTACCATATTTTTTATGCCTTTTACTTGGCCCTCTATTCTATTTAATCTATTATTTATTATTTTCTTTTCGGCTTCGCTTCGTACTGTCTTTTTGTTATTGCAACATTCTTTATTCATTTAATCACCTCTTGATATATAATATACCCTATATAGGTATTTAGTCAATATGGGGGTATAACTCTTCATTACTTTATATTTCAACATTTTGTCTTCACAAAATATAAGATATAACTTCAAGATATCAGAATTCAACCAAAATTAGTATTTATGCAAAAAAAAGGGAGATATTCTCCCTAAAGAAAATATCCCCTTCTATCGTGCTTTACTCAGGAATTATCCCGCCTTCTGTCCATAACTGGTACAACTCATTGCCCCTGTACCAATACTGTCCCAAGAGGCCAGATGCTACATATTCTTCATGCCCTGTAATAGGAACTTTCAGTACACAGCTTTCAAAAGCTTCGAATGCCACACCTTCTATTGGCGACATTGCATCCTCATCTAACATCCGCTCCATCTCATTTGCCCAACTTTTGGCAAATTTCTTAGCTGTACTGTCTTTTACATTCTTCCACTCTACTTTGCTAGTTTCGTTTTTGAATTTCATTTTTCTACCTCTCTTTTTTATTTTGACTTGGTTTGCACGTTATCTTAACTATTCTACCACAAATTTACATAATAGTCTAGAATAATCTTCAGATAACCTAGCAAATTCTGGTTATTTTTTACTTTTTTATGTAAATGTGTTATAATATATAGATACTATACTGCAGAAGAAAGGAGGACAATTTATGTCCAACGGTCAAAAAAAAGAACTAAATAATATCTGGTTTCCTGATGTTGCTCCGCTATTATACCGGGGTGTTGGTAGCCTAGTGCAAGTTCAACGCTTGCATCTTGATGAGGTGATGGTAAAAGCTGACAAACTTCGTGGAGATGCGTTTGTTCCAAATTATTTGGACATGTATCACACGAAACTTGAGACGTATCTGAACCGCTATTATAATTATGACTCCTTAGCTGAACTGGAAAATGAGATTATTGAGCTTAAAAAGTTCTTGGCAACTTTAAAAATTCCTTGCTCTGTTTCTGGACGATTGAAAAACTATATTTCATTTATAGAAAAAGTTCGGACTTTTATTTACGATGGTCTGGATCCTTTTTCGATTAATGATGAATTAGGCTTCAGGCTGGTCGTAGGCACCAACCGTTATGACGATGATGATTCCATCAGGCAACTCTATGAGATTGCTAATAAAGTCATCGCCTTCTTTGTCATCCGTAAGGGATATCAGCTTTTAAAACCATCTCCAGCAAATGGACTTGGTTTTAAGCAGAAGAATTTTCCTAAGGTATTTGTTCCTCAAAAGGGACTCATTTATCCAGAGTATGAAAAGTATGTTAAGGATTACTTTGTCGCACCAAAAAAGAAGGGATACCAGGCCCTTCATATGGTCTTTGTTACTAAGAGTGGCTTAACAATTGAAGTCCAGCTAAGGACATTCGCAAGTCACTTCCATGCTGAGTTTGTCTCAAAACATGAAGAGTATAAAGACGCTCGCTATGGTGTAGACAACAGCAAAGAACTCACTCCAGAGCAAAAAGCAGCTGAAGAAAAAAGGCAAGCTGCTATCAAGGTTGTCTTTGACCCTGAAAAGGTCAATCTGGATTCATATTTTTCTGCGAATGGTCAAACCTTAGATCTTATCGGTCTGCAGGAAACCATAAGAGATCCTTTTAACAACTTCTATGTTGCATAGGTTCTCGTAAAACGCCCCATACACAAGAAATAAATTTCTTTCTGTGTATAGGTGCGTTTCTTTAATTTATTTATTTTTTTCTGTTAATGGAACATAAATTTTTGAAAAAAAGAAAAATACATATGGATTTTCGTCTGTTCTAGTATTTATACTTTTAATTTTTTCATTATTAATTAATTTTGCTTCTATCTCTTCGATCGCTTTTTTATTTGAATTTACTTCATAATATGCTGGAAATATATTATTTTCTCCTTCATATCCTGCTAATAATTCTGTTTTATCTTGAAAGCGTTCTTTCATATTATTTAACGCATCTTCTTTTGATTTATATGTTATTTCAGCATTTTTATCAGTTCCTTTTATTATATTTTCTATCTCTGCTCGCTCTTCGTCTGTTATAGAGTCTTCTAAAAATATTGTCATCTCACTTATATATTTGTCATAATTAATGAATACAGCAATATTCAAAATAATAAAAATAATTAATATAACAGAAATCGCTATAATAATTTTTGTTTTCTTTTTCATCTTCTTTTTTATCTTTTTTAAATAATCAATTTCATCTTTTGGAATATCAGATTTCTCTTCTTCATTATTCATTTCTGAATATACTTTTGCACATTCATCACATTTTTTTAAATGTTTTTCTACAAATTCTTTTGAACCTTGTTTTAAACATCCATCTTTATAACTAAATAGTAAATCTTGAACGATATCACATTCGTTTTTCATCTTTATCCTCCTTTATTTTTTGCTTTCCTCTAAAATATGTAACTCTTACCCAGTTTGGTGTTTTATTCATTACTTCTGCTATTTCTTCATTTTTTAGCCCACCTAATAATTTTAAATACATTACGCTTTTTGTTTCGTCATTTAGCTTTTGAATTTTCTTTAATAAATCTAGCTTATCCTCTTGTAAAAATATATTTTCTTCTAGTGAATTTTCTGTTATAAGTTCATTTTCTACATCTTCTAAAGATATATTTTTTTGCTTTTCTTTTTTTCTTATGTCTTTATACAAAATAAATTTTGCAATTTGACACAGCCATGTAGAAATCTTACTTTCTCCTCTAAATTTATTTATGTTTTTAACAGCTACTAAGAAAGTTTCTTGTACTATATCTTCACTTAATTCTTTATTTTTGGTTAAGCAGAATATGTATTTATATACTATTTGAGCATAATTATTATAAATCTCTTCTATATCCTGCATAATTTCCCCCTTTCATTTTATTAGTGTTAAAAACTTTATTTTTGTTACATATTTTTTAATTTTTTCTTCTTTTAATTATATCGTCCTCTGCTAGTTTGCCTATTAATAAAGATGAATTTACATCATGTAATTTATTATTTTGTGCTACAATTTTTTCATCATAATTTGCATAGCAATATTTGCAAAAATGCTTACACGTATTATATACGCCTATATCTGCCATTTCTACGCAATTACACTTTCCACCACTACGTGCTTTCCATTTTTTGAATTTAGTTTTTCCAGTTAGTCTTTCTGCCAACTCTTTTCCTAGACAATCTGCTTGTATAAAACCATATTCCACCAAATTTCTCTCTTCAAAACAAGTTTGTACAGTCATTCCGTTTTCTTTGGCACTCTTACTAAAGTTCTTTCCTATTGCTTCATAATCACTTTCTTTAAAATCTTTTAATCTTAAAAATTTATAATTATTTCTAACATTTTTATAATCATCAATAAATGATAAAATAAAATGCTTAATATATCCATTTAATAACTCGCATAAGTGATTAAATGCTTTTATATGATATTCTATAGTGTATTTATCACTTATAAATATTGGATCATATCTTATATATATGTTATCTATTCCAACTATCTTCGAAATTTCCTTGATTGCTTCTACTATTTTTCTTTTATCTGGAACACCTGGTTCAATATCACTTTTATATGGAGTTAAAGTAACATGAAATAATATTGGCTTTTCTATTTCTTTTAAATATGGAATTATTGGCATTGGATTTTTTGTACAAAATAAGATAGCATCAACATCTTCCACATATATTCTACTAATTTGTTTATTATAAAAAGGATTTCTTACATCAAAAAAGCCTTTCCTATATCTGTTCATAAACCATTCTGTGTAAAAAGCTACTATATCTGTTCTTCCACTTACATTTAAAATCATTTTCTACCTCTTTATTAAAAATATATATTCACATTATAATACAACCTATAAGGCAATTTAGCAACTGTTTAATTTTAAACAAAAAACTCCCACTATTAACTTTAATAGTGGGAGTTACATAATATTTGAACTTTAAGCTCCGTCCTAAAAGTTCATTTAGGCCAATTTCCCTTTTCCACCTTTAAGTCCGCCATTTGCATATCCTTCTAATACATTTGTGTCAAAAGAAAATACCATATTATTTTCTTCACGATTTCTTTTTAATGCTAATTCGATTTCTTTATCTAATAACTCTGGATATTCCATGCCTGCTGCTCTCCATAGATGGAAAGATAAACAACCAGGAATAGTATTTACCTCGTTTACATATACATTATCTGTATCTTCATCAATTAAAAAGTCTATACGTATTACACCTGTGCAGCCTAATATTTTAAATGTTTCTTTTGCTAAGGTTTGAATCTTTTCTTTTAATTCTTTACTTATATCTGCTGGTAATTTTAATACTCCTGCATTCATAGATTGTTTTGCTCCACCTGTCTTTTTACCTCCTGATATATATTTATCTTCATATGATAAAATATCTGATGTTTTATCTAATTCTTCGCATTCTGAGGCATTGCATTCTTCGTAATCACCTAGAACAGAGCAATTTACTTCTTTTAAATTCTTTATAGCTTTTTCTATTAAAATCTTTCTTGCATATGTAAATGCATCTTCTATTGCCTCTTCTAATTCTTCTCTATTTTTTGCAACAACTATTCCAATACTTGATCCCAAATTGATTGGTTTAACAATTACAGGATATTCAAAATTTTCTTCTACATTCTTTACTATTTCTTCTACTTCTTCATTTTTATAATAACATTTGCAGTCTAAAACAGGAATATTGTTTTCTTTTAAAATTGTTTTAGAAACATATTTATCCATTCCAACTGCTGATGATGTAACATCACATCCAACATATGGTAAATTAAACATTTTTAAATATCCTTGAAGTGTACCATCTTCTACATTTGTACCATGAACAATAGGAAATGCAACATCTATATAGTCATAAACTTCATTTTCGTAAAATTTCTTATTTGTTCTTAATAAAACTGTTTTATTATCTTTTAAAGAAAGAGTTACTTGTGTACTTATTCTTTTTAAATTATCTATATTTGTGTATTGTTTTATATCATCAATAAAATCTCCACAATACATTTTATTATCTTTTGCAATATATATTGGTACAATATCATATTTTTCCTTATTCATATTTTCTATTGCTTGAAGTGCAGTTATTATAGATACTTCATGTTCAACACTCTTTCCCCCAAAGAAAACACCTAATTTAATTTTCATAAAAATTACCTACCTTCCTTTAATCTCTTTATGAATATTTCGTTTAGCTTAAGATATTTATAAATTATAATTATCTGGCAAATCATTTTCCAATAAGACTGTTACTTCATCTTTCAAATTCCAACTTATAATTTGACTAACAGCTTCTTGTGGCAAATTCACCTTAAATACTTTTTGTTCATCATAATTTTTTTCTTTTATTCCTTTAAGCATGGCTTCGTAATTATCTGTTCCAACTAAGAAAATATAATTACAAACATCCGCCATGTATTTTCCAAATTCATAATTATATTTTTCTTGTTCTTTACCAAGTTCTATAAGACCTGGGGTAACTATTATCTTTATTCCTTTAAATTCTCCTAATGTATCAACCGCTGATTTCGAACTTATAGGGTTTGCATTATACGAATCATCTATTATTGCAATATTACCTTTTGGCAATAATTCTAACCTATGTTTTACATTTTGTATTTCTCTTACTTTTACCGCAATTTTTTTCATCGGAACTTTTAAATAATCTGCCACAGCTATTGCTCCCGTAATGTTTACAATGTTATGCCTTCCTATTAATTTTGTTTTTAATTCTTTTTCCTCATTAGTTTCTTTATCTAGAATTTTAAATCTTAATCCTTTATTAGAAGATTCTAAATCATATGAATTATAATCTAGTGATTTATCATTTACTCCATATGTTATCTTGTTCATATCTAATTCTTTATTCTTTATATATTCATTATCATAATTTAAAAATATGGTTCCATTATTTTGTTTTACACTGTCTGCCAATTCAAATTTAGTTTTTATTATATTTTCTATGCTTTTAAAACTTTCTAAGTGTTGTGGTCCTATAGATGTAATTACTCCTAATTTTGGATTTACAATATCACATATTTCTTTAATATCACCAACATTTGTTGCTCCCATCTCACACAAAAATATTTGATGAGTTGGCTTTAATTCCTCTCTTATAGTTTTTACAACTCCCATTGTTGTATTATAATTTTTTGGAGTTTTTAAAACATCATATTTTTCTGATAATAAACTATACAAAAAATTTTTCATACTAGTTTTTCCATAACTTCCTGTTATTCCTATAACTAGTAAATTTGGCATTTCGTTTAATATTCTTTTTGCATCGTTTATGTATCTCTTTCTTCCTAACATTTCTATAGGGTGATTTACTAAATTTGATAATATTATTAGCATATTTGCAAATACATTTATAATTATTAATTTAGTTATTATATAATTTTGTATTCCTCCAACGAATAAAATTAATAGTGATATTAGCATATCTGTAAATATTAATCTTTTTACTCTACCCGTATATTTTAATGATATTTTTGAATTTCTTTTTGGAATATTATATATTATTGAAATTCCTAAAATAATTATTATAGCTATATTTAATATGGTATTATTAAGATATATTAATATTGTTGGTATTACTAAAATTAGTTGTAGTAATAATTTCTTTATATTTTTTCTCATCCATTTAAATTGTTTTAAGAAGAAATATGAATTTAGTTGTAACATATGTGTGTTAAATATTAGCAATAATATATAATTTATAATAAGTTCTATTATAATTATTATCTTCATAAATATCCTCCAAATTTATTTTCCCATAAAATTTTTAATTATATTATTTATTTGTACAGGTCTTTCTAAAAACACATAATGAGAACACCCCTTAAAAGGTACTAACCCTGCATTTGGTATTTCTTTTTCCATGATTTTAGCATCATCAAATGGTGTTTCTGTGTCATTTTCTCCCCATAATAGTAATGTTGGAACATTTACTTTTGGTAGTCTATCTTTTAAATCCTCATTTACTAATTTTACTAATGTATTTCTCATAACAGGTGTTGCATTACGATAATCCACTGATCCCATTTTTTTCTTTAAATTTTCTAGCGCATTTGGTGCAATTTTTTTTGCAATTCCCGTATTTAATACTTTTTTACCCAATTTTACTATAGACATTTTTGCCTTTTGTTTTGCTGTTTTTTTATGAACTATTCCTGCACTTCCTATTAAAATTAACCTTCGTACTTTAAATTCTAAATTTCCTTCACTTAACATTTTTATTGCAATTCTTCCACCATTTGAATGTCCTATTAATGTTATATTATCTATTTTATTTATTTTAATAAATTCTTTTACTAATTCTATAAAATTATCTGTATTCCACGCTTCTTTTGGCTCTTCTGATTTTCCAAAACCTGGCATATCAAAATAATATACTTTCGCATATTTAGAAATATTGTCTATTAAATTTTTATATACATTATAATTTGTTCCCCAACCAGGTAAAATTAAGACGTTGTCCCCTTCACCTTGCTCTATGTAATTAATATTTAATCCTAAAATATTTATATTAATCAGCTCCTTATTATTTTTTACTATTCTATATTTTATTGTATGCTAATATCAACTCATACTTTTTCACGTTTTTTATTTTGTTTCACGTTTATTTCACATTTTTATATTGACTTTTATATATTATGTAAATATAATGTTTATATATTTATTGGAGGTTATATATGAAAAAGAATTTTATTCGTTTAAATATAAATGATAATTATTTATCTTTTGGTAATTTTTTTAGAATTTTAAAAGAAGAAAGTAATAATTCTGCAAGCTTTTGGCAAGAAGATTTATTCTCTATAATTTTTAATACAGATTCAATTGCAGATAGTACAGTTAATAATTATTGTACAGGTTTTAGGGCTATTAATTCTACTTATAAAAATTATATTAAAAATTTAAAAAGTAAATATATACAAAATCCTAACGCCTTACTCCCTATTTTTTCGAAAATATTAAAATTAATAGATATTAATGTTCCAGCAAAAATTACAATTAATATTTTTAATACAAATGAAAAAATGCGTCATATTTGTACGCGACTATATTCTATTAGTAAAAATGACTCGGATATTACAACTAATCTTTCTAATCGTTTATACTCAAATTTAACTAATAACGATTTATATAATTTTATCGCAGAAGTCTTATTTTATACTGTTTTAGATAAAAAACAACCTATTTATATTGACGAAAATTTAAATAATATAATTGAAAAGAAAATATATGATACAAATATTTCTGTAAATGATATTGAAGATTTTATTAATATTCAATTAACTTCTGGTATTTGGTCTATTAGAGGCATTTATGAATTAGCCAGGCATGGTAATCCTTTCGCATGTTTCGAAATGGCTTCTATGGAATGTTATGGAATTATAACTGGAAAAGCTAGATATGAAAAAGCTTATGATTACTATCAAGTCGCTGCAAAGGCTAATCATCCAACAGCAAATTGGGCTATTGGTTATTTATATTATGAAGGGCATATTGGCACTAAATCTAAACATGATATGTATTTAGCTTTAAAATATTTTAACAAAGCTAGGAAACTAAATTGTGCTAATGCTTACACAAGTATTGGTAATATGCTACTTTGTGGTAGTATTTCTCATATTTCTAAGAACGAAGAAAAAGCAATTGAAATGTTTAAAATTGCGGCAGATATGGGACATGTATATGCGTTTAATAATCTTGGTAAAATTTACGAGGCTCGAAATGACTTAAAACTTGCTTTTGATTATTATATGAAATCTGCTAATTTAGGTGATAGTTGGGCTCAAAATAGAGTTGGAGAATTTTACAGACTAGGAAAAATAGGAAATATAAATTTAAAAAAGGCTTTTGATTATTATACTTTATCTAGTGAATCACCAAAGTTTACATTATGTAATTGGTCTAAATATAATTTAGCAAAATATTTTTATAAAGATGGTTGTTTAGAAATTGGAATTCATAAAGATTTAACTAAAGCTATTTCTTTGCTTGAAGAATCTTCTTCTGAGCTTATTGTTTCTTTAGAAGAATTGATATATATATATTATGATTTATATTTAAAAAATAATAATTCAGAAAATTATTTAAAGAACTTAAATTATTATATTAATTTGATAGAAAACCATAGTAATTATAATGATAATATTGCTAATCGTATAAATAATAAATTAAAAGATTTGAAAAACGAACATTTAAAGATAGAATTGCCTTAACCTTTTATACAAACTAATACATGGCTCCCCTACTTATACGTAGGAAAGCCATGTACGAAACATGAGATTAATTATTTAATTACTAAAATCTTCTCCTCTGTAGCTCCAAAGAAGAAATATTCTTTGGAATCCGGAAAATGTATGTATTTAATAACATTCAGGTTACTCCATGCATTATGCCAATTTTTTAGAGCAATACTTTTTTCCCTGTTGTATGTTATTTCCATTTTTTCTCTCGTCCTGAGTTCAAAAGCCGACATAGTATATCCTTCATAAGGATAATTAATCGTTCCATAAATCTGGGCATCCTGAAGTTTCTTTACTACTTCATCATTAAGCCAGATTTGCGTGTTCTCACATTCGTTGTCCCGAATGCATTCAACAATCACTTTCCGCATTGTTTCTACTACATTTGCTTCTGCTAATACTTCTCTCATATTTCTTCCTCCTGCTAATCATTTGCACTTAATGTGCAATGTAAAAAGTCTACGAGTTTCTCAAACTTTATTATAGCATATCTATTAAGAAAAAGCAAAAAAGTAGCAAATAATCTTACTTATTTTGTATTAATATTGTCTATGGTATTTTCTTATGATATATTAAATAAAATTAACAAAGGAGAAAATATTATGTTAGATTTATTTTTAATAATAATTTTAATAATAAGTATAGCTAAACCAGATATTTTAGTAGCCAAAAATGTTAAAGAAAAAGCTTCAGATGAACAAAAACAAATTCTTGTAAAAAATTATAGAAAAATTTACGCTATTGTAATAGCGCTTTTTGAGTCTTTAGCTATAATGCGTTATAGCACAATTATTGGTTTGGTTTTAGTTGTTATATTTTTTATATTATTTTTTACAATTTCTTGGCCTGCTACAAAACAGAATAAGCAAATACTAAAAGAATTAGGAATGTAAGTTAAACCCCTAATTGAAATTTGATTCAATTAGGGGTCTTTTCTTCATTATTTAGGTTGTTATCATTCTCGAACTTTTCAAAAAATCCAATAATATCTTCTGGCTTTGGTTCTGGTAAAACTGCTCTCTTTCGTATTATCTTTTCAAAATAAGGTCTTAAATAATCTTCAATAATTTTTTCTTGTTTTCTTATAGCCATAACTACAGTAAATAATTCTTTGAATTCTTTTGCTGTTATATTGTTTAATTCTTTTATTAGTTCATTAATTTCACTTTCTGATAACATATATTCATATATTAGATTTTCTACAACAGCATTAAATAGTCTCGACAAAATTACTGTATCATCTTCCTTAATATAATCTCCTAATGCTTTAATAGCTACACCACCAGCTACTCCTCCAGCAAGTCCACCTGCAATACCAATAGCAGTTCCTATTCCAGGAGCAATTGTAGTTCCTGTTACTGCACCTATTTTGGTGGCAGCAACAGATGCTGCTACAGTGCCAGAACCAGCGGTTGCAATCGTTCCAACTAATGAAAGCATATTTTTTGTATATTGTGCAGCTGATAACCTCTTTTTTAATAAGTTATATGTATCAGGGACAGAAAATACTGCCAAAGTAATGATAGAAGAAACTACATTATTTCTAAATATCTTTGATAATTGTTTCATAGCAGCTGAGCCAGAAATTGCTGTTTTTCCAGCCATTGTACGAATTGAATTTACAATAGTTTGCACTGCTTTATATCCCATTTTTTGTGCAATATAATTACTTAATGGTATAAGTTGTTTTGTTAATTCTGTCCTAGCAACTTGTTGTGTAAGTATATGTGCAAAAAATGATAACCCAAATACTTGAACTCCAGAAGCAATTGCATATTGCATTGCTTCTATTTTATTATTATTTTTTGAATATGCCAAAATGAAAGTTGTTAAAAAACTTATTCCTAGAGCAAAAGAACAATTTATTGCTCCAGTTGTAACATCATATTTTAAGGATTCTATAGTTCCTGGTTTACAAAGATTAAGAGCCTGTTTATATGTTAATTGTCCTTTTTTAACATATTTTGAGGCATCATCTGGATTTGTTACTCCTGGTACCTTGTTCTCTATAATCTTTTTTCTAAATTCATTAACAGCCTCTACATACTTATCTTTTGGTACTTCTATTAGCATTGGCTTACCATTTAATTTTTGATACCTAAATTGTCCTGTTGTCTTATCAAAACACGCATTTATACATCCTTTTCCAGAACTATAATATTTAGTTTGAATCTCTAAACCATTTACAATACGATCTGCACCATTCTTTTGATTTGTTCTGCCTACTACTTCTGCTTCATTCCCTTTTAATTTATCTAATATGGTCAGTGCTTCTTCTGCCATCTCTCCATGACCATGTTTGCTATTGACTCTTGCAAAATTTTCAGGGATAACCGCTTCTAAATCTGCAAAAATATTTTCTGCTGACATTGTTGCTTCCTTTATTGATTTATTATAAATATCTTCATAGCATATAAAAAAATTAGATTTACCATTTATCTCTAGGATTCTTCTATTAAATATAACATCATATTCATTTTCAGAGTTTCTTTTTAATTTAAAATCTTCTATATTAAAATATTCCCATTTAAAATAATAATAGTTATTGGCTATCTTTTCTTCTTTTTTTACTTCTTTATTATTTTTCTTAATAATAGTAGGATTTGTTCTTAGAAATAGACCTATATCAGTAATAATCATTCCATATTTCATACTTTTTCCAATAGTATCTGCCCATAAAATTTTATGTTCTTTTGGAATAGGAAAATTTTTATAAATTTTATTCTTGTCTTTTTGTGTTAATTCTACATTATTTATTTTATTTAGTTCTTTTACTACTTCTTCAATCAAAAAATCCATATTTTCTCCATTTTCAATCATCGTTTGATCAATTTCTTTTTATTAATATTCTATACTAAAATATTATCATATATATTTTTAATTATCTACTTTTTCAATATTTTCTCTATTATTTAGTAAACTTCACTTTTAAGACTATCCAATAAGCGAGTCTGTCTTTTCCTCCTGATTTTGACACAAAAAATCCTACCTTTTAATGGTAGGTTTATAATCATTTTAGCAATAAAATTTAATATCTTTTATATCATTAATTTTATAAAATTCTTTCCACTTTGAAATAATTAAAAAGTAATGTCTAGAAATTATACTTAATAATTTATTTAAATCACTATCTGGAATTTTACTTTTATTATTAGCTAATATGCATCCACCTGTTTGGGTCAACCAAACTTTAGTAGAATTTTGAGTTGGAATTCCTTTTGAAATATGAACATGAATAGGTTCATTATTTTCATTTGACCAAAAATATATTTTATATCCGAAGACTTCAAAAATACTAGGCAAATTTAAAACCTCCCTCTTTTGCATACTTATAAAACAAATCCGAATTATTCTTTACAACTTGCTTAAAAAATTCTATTTCTTCTGCATTATATTTACCTTCCCAAACTGTTACTTCATAAGTAGGTAATTTTATTCTAACAGAATCAAAGCCATTTTTTGTAGGTCTTTCGAAATGTACATCAATACATTCTTTATCATTATCGATATATATACTTGAAAATGTAACTTCGGTACCATCGGAATATTTGACATATGGATACATCATAAGAAGTCACTCTCCTTTATATATTAATTATTAAAAAAAGTAATACCAAAAGAAGTGTTTAACTTCTTGGTATTACTTTTTTGGTGCAGATGGCCTTAAATATTTTGCCATCTATCCCTTATATTCAAAGTGTTTTGAGATTTATGC
>CAKNPW010000042.1 GCA_930990555.1 uncultured Clostridium sp.
ATAGGGACGCTGTGGCAAAAATTTCCGCAGTCCAGAACGTCCCCAAATCCCTATTCTTCTTGTTTTATTTTTCCTGTTTTGTATGCTTCTAATAGCTTGTTTAAATCATGAATTTGTCCTTCTAATTTTTTGCCTATATCTGTATCTGCAATCTTTTTGCGTTCAACCTTTTCTACAATCTGCTTTGTAGAATGTATATCTGTTTCATTTATAATTGCATCTTCTGTAGATGTAAATGGTTCATGTGCAGTAAGTAACAAACCATATGAATTATAAATTAAGGTATATCCTGCAATACCAGTAGTTTTTTGATAAGGTTTAGATAATCCTCCGTCAATTATAAGTAGTTTTCCATTTGCCTTTATTGGACTTTCTCCATCTTTTAATTTTACTGGCATATGCCCACCTATGATTCTTCCTTTTTCTTCATTTATTCCAAATTCTTTTAATATATTTTTACAAACTTTTTCATCTTGAGCAAATTCATAAAATGGATTTTTTATTTCTTTCCTTAAGTTTTTGTCTTCAAGAAAATATCTCTCGAATGTTTTCATTGCATCTTTACAAAAAATTGGTGAATATTTTCCGCACCATAGATACCACATAAAATCCATAGCGTTTATTTTTTCTTCACTCTCGTCTAGATAAAAGGCTCTACGTGCAATTTCATTTATATAATCTAAATACTCTTTGCCTCTTAATTTTTTATCTTCAAATTCTACTTCTACTAATTCACCTAAATCATTCATTGGAACACATCCATGAATTAACAAGTTTTGATTATATATTTTATAAATACTACCTTTAGTATATAAAAAGTTTATATGCTCTTGTAATTTTTCACTATTTTTAAAGCTTCTTACTAACTTTTTTACAACTTCTTTTTCTTCTTTTGTTAATTCATATGGTGAATCTTTAGTTATTGTAGGAAAATCTTTATCTAATAACTTGTAAGTATAACCATTAATATCTATTGTTCCAGCTTCAACATTTATTTTATCTAGTAACAGTCTATCTTCCATTCCATACTCTGGATGTCTTTTTATTATTTCTGCCTCTAATTTAAATTGAAGAATTGCTGCAGCTTTTTCCATTTTTCCCATAAGTTCTATATCTAGCCCTTCTTCAAATTCTTCTGTATGTGAATGGAATATAGGTTTAACTCTATTGGTATATTGCTCCTTGGCAAACTCTGTCATCTTTCTTATATTTATTCCATAGCCCTCTTCTAATATTGATAAATTACCATATCTTGCACATATTCTTATAACATTCATTATGCAGGCTGGATTTCCACATGCTGCTCCCATCCAAACAATGTCATGGTTTCCCCATTCTATATCTATTGAATGGTATTTCATAAGTTTGTCTATAATAATATCTGGTCCTGGTCCTCTATCATAAATATCTCCTATAATATGAAGATGATCTATTGATAATTGCTGTATTAATTTTGATATTTCTATTATAAAAGCTTCTGCTCTACCTAATTTTATTATTGATTCTATTATTTGCGTATAGTATGTTTCTTTATCTTGCGATTCTATATTTCCATGCAATAACTCATCAATAATATATTCATATCCCTTTGGCATTGCTTTTCTTACTTTTGATCTACTATATTTTGACGCTACCACTTTGCATAATTTTATTAACCTATATAAAGTAATTTTATAATATTCATATAGGTTGTCTTTATTTTCTTCTTTCAATAATTTTAGTTTTTCCTCTGGATAATAAATTAATGTTGCAAATTTTCTTCTTTCACTACTTGTCATAGTATATTCAAAATTTTCATCAATTTTTGTTTTTATTACTCCAGAGGCATTTTTTAATATGTGCAAAAATGATTCATATTCTCCATGTAAATCACTTAAAAAATGTTCTGTACTTTTGGGCAGATTTTGAATTGCTTTTAAATTGATTATTTCTGTACATACCTCTTGTATGTTCGGAAACTTTTCCGATAGTAATTTTAAATATTTTAATTCTTGCTGTTCCATCTTAATTCCCCTAGTTCTATATAGCTTTACTTAATTCTTTATCTAAATACTCTTTAGCAAAATTATACACATTACATAAGCTATCCTTTGCTTTATTATTTTCTTATAAAATCTACTATATAATTTTTAAATTCTACTATTGCATTTTTTATATCTATATTCGTTTGCATCTATTCATCGATAAAATTTTATCATATCTTCTCTTTTTGTCAAATTAGTTATGTTCTCACAATAACGAAATAAAGCGAACTTATGCAGCAGCTCACTTTTTTAATCATCTTCCATTTCTTCTGCTGTAATTGTTGCTTCATACTCGAATGGTCTTTTTACCTTTACTATTTTTTCTTTTTTACTATTTTCTTTTTCTTCTTTCTTATTACATTTATTAATTAAATTATTTGCTTTTTCCATTATATCTGGAACATAATCTAACAATTTATCAACTGATGAGGAATGTTCTATAGGTAATAATTTTACGCTTTCATTTTGTACTACTAAAAATGCTATTGGACTTATATTTACTGCAGCACCACTACCTCCTCCAAACGGTAATTTATATTCTATAGATTCTTCTTTTTCTTTTTTATTATAATTATCAATCGTTTCACTATTAAATTCACTACCACCTGAGGCGAACCCAAAAGTTACTTTTGACAACGGAATAATAATTCCATTTTTTGTTTCTATTGGTTTTCCTACAATAGTATTAACGTCTACCATATCTTTAATACTATTCATGGTTGTATTCATAAGTCCTTCTATAGGATTTTCTTGCATTTTTATCAGCTCTCTTTCTTTTTAAACTTTCACACATTACACTAATAATATGTATAACTTTTACATTTATTATACTGTTTAAATAAATTTCATAATTAGTATTATTAGAATATTTCATATTTATTCCGAATTTCCCTTCTTCTTTATCAATCATATTTGTTGCAAATATAATTGATAAAATAGTTGATAATATTACTGTTGCAAATGTCATTAAAAATATATTTTCACTTTCAAAATTTATTTTTACATATAGTTCTTCTAATTTTGTAATTTCAAGAATTTGCTTTAATTCACTTTTATATATTTTAATTTTTGACTTATTCATATTCTTTTCTAAATTTTGTAAAGTAATTTGCTTTTTTATAAATTTACTATCTAGTAAATTTATCTCTAAATACGGTATTATTTTTAGTGCCTTTAGAACTATTTTTATTTCTCCGTCTATTTTTCGATTATCTTTTATATGTAAATTATTTATTTGCAATTGAATTGTTGATAATGCTAGTAAAACTATTAAGCTACCTAATAATATTAATAAAATCAAAAAAAATACTAGCATATTGTCACCTCTGCTAGTATTTTTTCCAAATTTTATTTATTTATACTATTTTTTTCTTTTTCTCTACTATTATGTCTTTAAATAAATCCTCTTGCTTTGTATTTACTTTATCTCTTTTTGACATCTCTAATAAACCACTAAATGCTGTTACTACTTCTTGTTTATTATGTTCTTTTAACGAAAATAATTTATTAAATATAAATTTATTATTTTTGATTAAAGCTTTAAACATTTCTTTTACTTTACTTGCTACTGTGTAATTATCTGTTATTGCAATTTTTTCTATATTTTCTGCGTTCTTATTAATTTTTTCTTCATTTTTCTTTAGAAGAGCTTTATATAAGTTCGGAATTAATTCTTTATCATATTCTTTTTCTATTTGTCTTTTTGGTAACTCTATTTGTTCCTGGTTTCCTAAGAATATCTTTGAGTTTTCTTCGTAATTCACTTTTAATTTTTTTATAATTTCTTTATATTTTTTATATTCGATAATTCTTTGTATAAGTTCTTCTTCTGTAAGTTCTTCTTCTGCCTCTTCTTGTTTTGGAAGTAAACTTTTAGATTTTAAATAGATTAATGTTGATGCCATTATAACAAATTCACTTGCTATATCTAAATTCATTTCTTCCATTTGATTTAAATATTCTATGTATTGATCCGCAATTTCATTTATTTTTATATCGTAAATATCCATTTTATTTTTGTCTATTAAATGACATAATAAATCTAATGGTCCTTCAAAATTATCTATTTTTATTGCATATTTATTTGTTTCGAACATCAACATATTTGCCATAATTACTCCTCGATTTTTATATTGTCTCTTTTATATCCTTTTCTTAATAAATAATTTATTATTTCTTCTTTTTCTGTATTATATATTTTTTTATTTATTATATTTTGAGCAGATTGTTTTTCGTATTCTTCTAATTCGTCTATATGCTCACTTACATAATCTTCTAATACATCTTTTTTTATGCCTTTTGAATATAGTTTATATATTATTTCTTTTATGGACATATTTTTTAAGTTTTTGAATTCAGCAACTGCTCTTTCTATATAATTTCTATCATTTATATATCCAGCTTCTTTTAGATATTCAATACTATCTTCTAGAAGTTCTTCATCTATTGTATTAAATTTTGTTCTTATTTCGTTTTCTGTTCTCTTTTTATACATAATATATTTTAAAATTTTTGTTTTTGTTTTGTCAAATTCTTCTATACTATACATTTTATTCCCTACTCTTTATTTTTTCTTTTGCTTTGCTTCTTCGTCTTCTACTAATACTACTACGTCGTCATCATCATTGTTCTTCTCATCATCACCTAAGCTTTTTTCAAATGCTTTCTCAAAATTATCTCTTACTTTCTTTTCCACTTCCGCCATTATTTCTGGGTTCTCTTTTAAATATTTTTTAACGTTCTCTCTTCCTTGGCCAATTCTATTTCCGTCATAGCTAAACCAAGAACCACTCTTTTCAATTATGTCTAAGTTAACTGCCATGTCCAAGATATTTCCTTCTTTAGAAATGCCTTTACCATATACTATGTCAAATTCTGCTTCTCTAAATGGTGGCGCAACTTTATTTTTTACTACTTTTACTCTTGCTCTACTTCCTGTAATTTCACCATCTTGTTTTATATTTTCTATTTTTCTAATGTCCATTCTAACTGAAGCATAAAATTTTAAAGCCCTACCACCTGTTGTTGTTTCTGGATTACCAAACATAACTCCTATTTTTTCTCTTAATTGGTTTATAAATATTAATACCGTTTTAGATTTATTTATAGCTCCTGCTAATTTTCTTAATGCTTGTGACATTAATCTTGCTTGTAACCCCATATGGGAATCTCCCATATCACCATCAATTTCTGCTTTTGGAACTAGTGCTGCAACAGAATCAACTACTACTACATCTAATGCTCCACTTCTTACTAATGCTTCTGTTATTTCTAAAGCTTGCTCCCCTGTATCTGGTTGTGATACTAGTAAGTTGTCTATATCTACACCTAAATGTTTTGCATATACTGGATCTAATGCATGTTCTGCATCTATAAACGCTGCTTCACCATTCATTTTTTGTGCTTCTGCAATTATATGTAATGCTAGAGTTGTTTTACCAGAAGATTCTGGTCCATAAATCTCTATAATTCTTCCTCTTGGTACACCACCAATTCCTAACGCTATATCTAAACTTAAAGCTCCTGTTGGAATTGCTTCTACTTCCATTGCTTTAAATTCCCCTAATTTCATTACTGAACCTTTTCCAAATTGTTTTTCTATTTGACTCATTGCCATCTCTAAGGCTTTTTTTCTTTCTATGTTTTCTCCACTCATTATTTTTCCTCCTATGAACGTATGTTTGTTTTATTATATACTAATTTATTTTTTTGTCAATACTTTTTTTGTTGTTTTAAAAAAATCTCTAGATTTTTAAAGCAATAAACTTAAGTTTCCTTAATCCTATTTAATTACAAATCAATCTACACAGCTAAGTTATTTTTCTATCTTCTATACCAATTTTCTATTCCATAAAAAATATTGTATTGGTTTGGAGTAATTTCCCCTACTAAACTCGTGCTATATATAACATTTACTTTATTAAAATACAAACTTATATATGGAACATCATCTCTATATATTTCAATTAATCTATTTGTATCTTCTTTTATTTTATTTTCATCTGTTAGATTCAATAATTCATTTAACAGGCTATTAACTTCTTCATTTTGATAATTTGCTAAATTTCCTGAACCAAAATATGTAACTAAACTAGGTGATAAAGAACTATTTGTTCCAGTTATTATCATTCCATAGTTCCTATTGTTTAAAGCTGTTTCAAATCTTCCTGAATTTAATTTAGCTACATTTACATGAATTCCAATATTCTCCAAGCTGGTCTTTATTATATCTGCTACAGCAACCTGTGAGCTATTATCAGCATTTACTGTAAGGTTTATATTTAATCTTATTGTTCTATAGTTTTCTACTTTTTGCCAACTTCCATATTTATATGACCAACCACCATCAATTAAAACTTGCTTTGCCTGATCTGGATTATATCCTGTGCTACTACTACTTTGGTCAAACGTCCAATTTCCATAATCTAATGGGTTATCAGCAGTATAATATTTTCCACCATATACACTTGTTACTATACTACTCTTATCAATTGCATATGATATCGCTTTTCTTACTTCCCATCTACTTAGAAAATTATCATATGTATTTAATGCGATGAAATCATGTTCTCTACCGTAAAATTCCTTTTTGTTATAACCTATAGTTCCTATATTCTCTTCTATATTAATATTTTCTGTTGTTAGAATATCTATATTGCCTAATTTAAATGCATTATATGCTTCCCCCATTGATGTATATTTATTAACATTTATAGTATCTACTTTCGCATTTTTTTCTGATATATTCCACCAATTATTATTCTTTTTTAGTACAACTGTGTTTTCTGAATTTGATTCTATTTTATACATACCTGTACCAATTGGAGTATTATTCTTATCTGTATTTTGTATATCTTGACCTGTAAAATATGTACTTGAAACTATTGGGAAAATCAAATTGTATTCAAAAAATGGTATTATAGTATCTAAATTTATTCTTATACTATAATTATCAATTATATCCACACTTGTAATATGTTGTACATTATAGCTATAGATTGAATTAATTTGTTTTAATGTGTCTATTGTATATTTTACATCTTGTGCTGTAAATTCAGTTCCATCTTGCCATCTTACATTGTTTCTTAATTTTACTATATAAGAGGTATCTCCAGATTTTGCCCATTCTGTAGCTAAGCATGACTGTAGTTTATAATCTTCGTCTAACTGCAATAATGGTTCAAATACTAATTTTGTTATTTCTTGTACATTCCTATTACTACTTATTAAAGGATTTATTGTATCATAACTTACTATTTCCATTCTTAAATCTGTAATTGTTTGACTTGTTTGGACTGTTATTTGATTTTCTGAATTTTCTGAATTTGATTTATTGTCTTCATAAATCATATAAATCGCTACACCAACAATTATAATTACAGCTATAAAAAATATATATTTAATAAAATTAGATTTCATTTTTCTCTCCATTTACCTTTATATTTTACTTCTTTATAATATATTACTTTTGCATTTTTTTCAAGATATTTTTATATATGAAAACAAAAAGGAGGCTTATATAAGCCCCCTAATTTATTTTATTTTCTTGATTCTATTATTAGCTTCATGCCAGTTCTGTCTTCTCCTTCTACTTGAACTTCTGCAAATGCAGGTATACAAACTAAATCTACTCCAGATGGTGCTACAAATCCTCTTGCAATTGCTACTGCTTTTACAGCTTGATTTAATGCCCCTGCACCTATTGCCTGCATTTCTGCTTTGTTATTTTCCTTTACCAAACCAGCTATTGCTCCTGCAACTGAGTTTGGATTTGATTTTGATGAGATTTTTAAAACTTCCATTTTTTGCCTCCTATAATTTATTTTTTAGTTCATCTTGTGACTGATATATTTATATTATATTTGGAAAATAATGTAAAGTTGTTTTTCCATTTTTTAGAAGTTTTATATCGCATAAAGCAACAGTTTTCGACATTTATCTATTATTTATTCTAATAATTTCTTCAGTTCGATTTGTTTCATCATTTATTTTAAAAATACATCCGTTTACCATTGCTTCACTATCTGCTAATTTATATCTTTCTGGTAAAGATGTTACAAATCTTTTAAAAGAAACTCCTATATCCATTCCTATAACCGATTTTTTGGGTCCTGTCATTCCAATATCTGTTATATATGCTGTTCCCTTTTCTAACAGTTGGTCATCTGCTGTTTGGACATGTGTATGTGTTCCATATACTATAGTATATTTTCCATCCATATAATATCCCATAGCAATTTTTTCTGCTGTGGCCTCTGCATGAAAATCCATAATAAAAATGTCTACTTGTTTTTTTAATTTATTATAAATTTCATTTGCTACTGTAAATGGATTTTCAGATAAGATTCCCATTGATGTTCTTCCTATTAAATTTACAATTACAATTTTTTTATTATTTTTATTAAATATACTATAATCATTACCTGGCAATCCTTTTGTATAATTTGCTGGTCTTACAATTCTTTTATCATCTATAAATGAAAATATATCTTTTTTTCCCCATGTATGGTTTCCCATTGTTATTACATCTGCTCCAGCATTTATTAAAGAATCAAAAATTTTTTTGGTTATTCCCATTCCTCCTGCTGAATTTTCTCCATTTATTATGCAAAAATCTATATTATATTTTTCTTTTAGTTTAGGTAATTCTTTTACAATTTTTTTTACCCCTATTTCACCTACAATATCACCTATTGCTAAAATATTCATAATCTACCTTCTTTCTAATTTCTGTTATATTATATAGTAGGTCTTGTGTTATTTCAAGTTCTAATATTTTTAACTTTTACATTCCTGCCAAGTTATAGTAACTTCTAATATTTCCCTATACAAACAAAAAGTAGCATTTCTGCTACTTTTTCTTATTGCCTAGGAAAAAGGTTAAGTTACCTATGTCCGTGCAATGATTGCAAAGCAATCTACACATTTGGCGAAGTCACTTTTCTTATTTTGCATAATCTATTAATCTTGTTTCTCTTATTAGGTTAACTTTTATTTGTCCTGGATAGTCCATTTCTTTTTCTATTTTTTCTGCAATATCTCTACCTAATAATACCATTTGATTATCAGAAATTTTATCTGGTTTAACAATAATTCTTATCTCCCTACCAGCTTGGATTGCATAAGATTTATCTACCCCATCAAATGAATCTGCAATAGACTCTAATTCCTGTAATCTCTTTATATATGCTTCTAAAGTTTCGCGTCTTGCACCAGGTCTTGATGCAGATATTGCATCAGCTGCTTGTACTAAAACAGCTTCTATTGTTTGTGGCTCCACATCTCCATGATGAGCCTCAACAGCATTTATTACTGCTGGGCTTTCTTTATATTTCTTTAACACTTCAACACCAATTTCAACATGAGTACCTTCCATATCATGGTCTAAGGCTTTTCCAATATCATGCAATAAGCCAGCTCTTCTTGCAAGTTTTGGATCTAGTCCTAATTCTTCAGCCATAATTCGTGCCAAGTTAGAAACTTCTATAGAGTGATTTAAAACATTTTGACCATAACTTGTTCTATATTTTAATTTTCCTATTAATTTAACTAAATCTGGATGTAGGCCCATGACTCCTGTTTCTAATGTTGCTCTTTCTCCTTCTTCTTTTATTGTTTCTGCTAGCTCTTCTTTAGCCTTTTCTACCATTTCTTCTATTTTAGCAGGATGTATTCTTCCATCGTCAATTAATTTTTCAAGAGCAATTCTTGCAACTTCTCTTCTTAATGGGTCAAATCCTGAAAGTACTACAGCCTCTGGAGTATCATCAATAATTAAGTCTACACCAGTTAAAGTCTCAATAGCTTTTATATTTCTTCCTTCTCTTCCTATGATTCTACCTTTCATATCATCGTTTGGAAGTGAAACTATTGAAACAGTAGTTTCTTGAGAATGGTCTGCAGCACATTTTTGAATAGAATATCCTATAATTTCTTTCGCCATTTTATCAGCTTGCTCTTTAAATTGTTGTTCTTTTTCTTTAATTAAAATAGCTTTTTCGTTGGTTATTTGTTCATCGATTTCTTTTAATAATTGATTCTTAGCCTCTTCTGAAGTCAACTTGGATATTCTTTCTAATTCTTCTCTTTGCATAGAGATAAGTTTCTCCAAATTTAATTTTTCATTTTCTAGTTCTTGTCTTTTTGCTTCTAAATCTTGTTCTTTCTTTTCCAAATTTTCTGATTTCTTGTCTATATTTTCTTCTCTTTGGAATAATCTTTTTTCTTGACTTTGTATTTCGCCTCTTCTTTCTTTAATCTCTTTATCTAATTCATTTCTTGCATTCATAATTTCTTCTTTTGCTTTAAAAATTTCTTCTTTTTTCTTGTTTTCTGCGTCTTTATTAGCATTTTCTAATATTTTTTTTGCTTCTTCTTCAGCACTTTGAATTTTAGATTCTGCTATTTTCTTTCTATAAGCAACACCTATAAAAAAGAAGATAACAGCAGAGATTACAATAGAAGCGATAATGATTCCTATATTCATAACCCCTCTACCTCTTTCTATTAAATTTTCAATGTACAGTGTAAATATATATAAAACTAAAAAAATATATTTTTACTCACAATATAATTTTATCTTTAATATGCAGTACTGTCAAGGTTATTTATGTAAAATATTTTTTTATTTCTTGTTCAAAATCTGGTAAAGAAAAAATTTTTATTCTTTAAAATCTTCAGCTTTGCTTATAAATAAAAAACTAACAGCTCGTATTTAACGTCTGTTAGTTTTTTTATTTTATATTATTTACAAATACAAATTTTAGAGTTTTATTTAAAAGATCTATCTTTCTTTATTATCTATTTCTTTTTGCATTCTAGCTAAAAATTCATCTATATCTATTTGTCCAATATCTCCTTCTTTTCTAGATCTTACTGCAACTGCATTTGCTTCTATTTCCTTATCTCCAACTACTAACATATATGGTATTTTTCTTAATTGTGCTTCACGAATTTTATATCCTATTTTTTCGTTTCTGTCATCTACTTCAATTCTAATTCCTGCTTTTCTATATTCTTCTTCTATCTTTCTAGCATATTCTAATTGTGCATCAGAAATTGGTAAAATTTTTGCTTGTGTTGGTGCAATCCATAATGGTAATGCTCCTTTTGTCTCTTCTAATAAGAATGAAATAAATCTATCAGAAGAACCTAAAATTGCTCTATGAATTACAACTGGTCTATGTGCCTTTCCATCTTCACCTATATATTCCAAATTAAATCTTTCTGGTAAGGCAAAATCTAATTGACATGTTGGAATTGTAACATCATGGTTTAATGCTGTTCTTATTTGAATATCAATCTTTGGTCCATAGAATGCTGCTTCTCCTTCTGCTTCATAAAAATCGATATTTAATTCTGTTAATATTTCTCTTAATTGACTTTCTGCTGTTTCCCACATTTCATCATTATCAATATATTTTTCTTTATTAGCTTTATCTCTTAAAGATAATCTAAATTTAAATGCTGATGCTGGGAATCCAAAGTCTTTTTGATATACTTCGAATATTAAGTTTATAACTTTTCCAACTTCTTCTTTTATTTGGTCTGGTCTTACAAATAAATGAGCATCATTTTGGCACATTTCTCTAACTCTTTCTAATCCGCAAACACTTCCACTTGCTTCATATCTAAAATCATGTGCAAGTTCACCAATTCTAATTGGTAAATCTCTATATGAATGTAATTTATTTTTATAAATTAACATATGATGTGGACAGTTCATTGGTCTTAATACCATTTCTTCATTATCCATTTTCATTACAGGGAACATATCTTCTTTGTAGTGATCCCAGTGTCCACTTGTTTTATACAATTCTACATTTGCAAGTGATGGTGTATATACATGTTTATATCCAAGTTCAATTTCTTTATCTTGAATATATCTTTCTAATATTCTTCTTATTGTTGCACCATCTGGTAAATACATTGGAAGTCCAGATCCAACAAGTTCATGTGTCATAAATAAGTCTAATTCTTTACCTATTTTTCTATGATCCCTTTCTTTTGCTTCTTGTAATAAATTTAAGTAATCTTCTAACTGTGATTTTTTAGGGAAAGAAATTCCATATACTCTTTGAAGCATTTTATTGTTTTCATTTCCTCTCCAATAAGCTCCTGAAGCTGATAATAATTTTACTACTTTTACTTTTCCTGTACTCATTAAATGTGGTCCCGCACATAAATCAACAAATTCACCTTGTTTATAGAAAGATATTTCTTCTCCTTCTGGTAATTCTTCTATAAGTTCAACTTTATAAGGTTCATCGTTTTCTTTCATAAATTTTATAGCTTCTTCTCTTGATAGTGAATATCTCTCGATTGGTAAATCTTCTTTTATAATTTTTTTCATTTCTTCTTCTATTTTTTCAAAATCTTCTTCTGAAAAATGTTTTTCTGTATCAAAATCATAATAGAATCCATTTTCTATAGCTGGTCCTATTGTTAATTTTACATCACCATATAATCTTTTTATTGCTTGTGCCATGATATGTGATGTTGTATGCCAATAAGCTTTTTTTCCTTCTAAGTCATCATCTTGAAATGTATGAATTACTAACTCACAATCTTCATTTATTTCATGTCTTAAATCTTCTACTTTTCCATTGATTTCTCCACAAGTTGCTACTCTTGCTAACCCTTCACTTATTTTTTTGGCTACATCTAATATTGAGCTGCCTTTCTCTACCTCCATAATAGATCCATCTTTTAATTTTAATTTAACCATATATATCCCTCCTATTTTATAATTACCTTATTTTGTATAAAAAAACACCCCTATAGACTTTTACATCTATAGGAGTGCTTACACGGTTCCATCCTAATTTTTTACTTAATTTGATTATATCGTTATCAACGCCATAGGTTATTAGCCTAGGTGCTTAAAAAGGTAGTTTTTCAATTAGTTACATTTAAATTAGCTTTCAGCCTATGACTAATTCTCTCTAAAAATAATCACTAATTTACTTTGTCTTTTTATTGCATATATATTTTTATACTTTTTCAAGTTCTGCATTTTCTTGTACTTCGTTAATTTTAATATCTCTAACGTGGTCAATTTTCTCCCATTTTGTATCTCTTTTAAATAGTACTTTAAAGTTTATTAATAGCCATGATCCTAAGAATAATGGATAGCATAATAATCCTTTAATCATAGGTCTTATTGGTCTTTTATCCAATTTTAATATTAAGATACCTGTTAATATTGGTAAGAAGAAAGTTGGTATAATGTATCTTGCATAATTTAAAATTAAATCTGAAGTTGTCATACCATTATTTAAGTACATAATTGCATTTATTAACAATAGAACAATTGCAATTATAAACATTGGTATACTTCCTAAAATATATAATAAACCATCAAAGTTCATTAATGTTTTGTATTCTTTAACTCCTTTTGCAAGTTCTTTAGTGTATTTTTGAATACATTGAATATGACCAACACTCCATCTTGTTCTTTGTGACCAAGATTGTCTAAATCCTACTGGTTGTTCATCATATACTATTGCATCTGTTGCCCAACCTAATTTTCTTCCTTTTATAATTCTTTTTAATGAAAATTCTATATCCTCTGTTAATGTCTGTGTATCCCATCCATTTGGTTTTATTACATCAAATTTTACCATAAAACCTGTACCATTTAATAATGGTGATAGTCCTAAATTATATCTTGCTAAGTGGTAGAAACGGTGCATTGTCCAATAAAATATTGCATATCCAGCTGTTACCCAGCTATCTGTTGGATTTTTTATATCTCTATAACCTTGAACTACATCTTCACCTTGACATAGTTTTTTGTTCATTGCTTTTATAAAACCTTTATCTACAATGTTATCTGCATCAAATACAAAAAACGCATCATATGGAGCATTTTCTTGTATTTTTTGTTGTAAAAACCATTGTAAAGCATAGCCCTTTGTTTTCTTCTCGCTATCAAACCTTTCATATACGATAGCACCTTTTTCCCTAGCTATTTTAGCGGTATTATCCGTACAATTATCTGCTATGACGTAAATATCATATAAATCTTTTGGATAATCTTGCTTTTTTAAACTTTCTATCAAATTACCCACAACAGCTTCTTCATTATGTGCAGGAATAATAGCCATAAATTTATGATTTTTATTTATTAATAAAGGTTTTTCTTTTAATTTAACAAGCGAACAAATACTAATCATTAATTGGTATAACCAGAATATAGTAAGTATCCATACTAGTGCTTGTTGAACTATATATAAATATTCCATTTCTTCCCTCTCTTTTTATTATTTATTCTATAATATTCAATACAATTACAATTATACTACCTTTATACTATTTTTGCAACTTTTGACAAAATTTAATAAAATCTTAATATTTTCTATTTTTCCTTACTTTCATCTACATCTTTCATAGATAAATTAATTCTATCTTGGTCATCTATTTCTATTACTTTTACCTTTACTTTGTCTCCTTCATGAAGTACATCTTCAATATTTTTTATTCTGTCTTTTGAGATTTTTGAAATATGAACTAATCCTTCTTTTCCAGCACCTAAATCTATAAATGCACCAAAGTTCATTAATTTCATTACAGTTCCTTCATAAATTTGTCCTACTTCTATTTCTCTTACTATTTCCTCTATTATTTCTTTAGCTCTTATAGCTTGTTTCTCATCATTAGAATAAATAAATACTTGTCCATCTTCTTTAATATCTATTTTTACTCCAGTTTCTTCTATAATTTTATTTATTGTTTTTCCACCAGTTCCAATAACATCCTTAATTTTATCTACTTTTATCTTCATATTAATAATTTTTGGTGCATATTCTGAAATTTCTTTTCTTGGCTTATCTAATTGTTTTAACATAACTTCTTCTAAAATATATTTACGAGCTTTTCTTGTTCTTTCAAAAGCTTCTTTTATTATATCATAAGTTAAACCATCTATTTTTATATCCACCTGTATTGCTGTTATTCCTTTTTCTGTTCCACCTACTTTAAAGTCCATATCTCCAAAGAAGTCCTCTATTCCTTGGATATCTGTTAACATTACATAATCATCTGAACCATCTGGTGCTGTTACAAGACCTGTAGAAATTCCAGCAACTGGTCTTTTTATTGGAACACCTGCATCCATTAATGCTAGTGTACTTGCACAAATACTTGCTTGTGATGTAGAACCATTTGAAGATAAAACTTCTGAAACAACTCTTATTGCATATGGAAATTCTTCTTCACTTGGAATTACTGGAACTAATGCTTTTTCTGCTAAAGCTCCATGACCAATTTCTCTTCTTCCTGGTCCTCTTGATGGTCTAGCCTCTCCAACACTATAGCTTGGAAAGTTATATTGATGCATATATCTTTTACTTTCTTCTGTGTCTATACCATCTAATGATTGTTCTTCTGAAACCATTCCTAATGTTGCAACAGATAATACTTGTGTTTGACCTCTTGTGAATAATGCACTTCCATGAACTCTTGGTAGTAGTCCTACTTCACAAGATAATGGTCTTATCTCATCTATTTTTCTACCATCAGGTCTTTTATGCTCATTATAAATCATTTCTCTTACACATTTCTTTTCTAAGTCATGTATACTTGTTGCAATATCTGGCATTATTTCTTCTGTTCTTTCTTCTCCTACTTTTTCTGTATAATATGCTACGATTTCGTCTGTTAATTTATCTATATTTTCATCTCTTACTTCTTTGTCAACAGCTTGCACTGCTTCATACATTTTATCTTTATAATTTGCTTCTACTTCATTATAGATTTCTTCATCTACAGCAAATGATTTATATTCAAATTTTGGTTTTCCTATTTCTTTTTGCATTTTGCTTATAAAAGTACATAATTTCTTTATTTCTTTATGAGCTTTCTTTATTGCTTCTAACATAATATCGTCTGGTATTTCATCTGCTCCAGCTTCTATCATTGCTATTTTATCTTTTGTTCCAGCAACTGTAAGTGTTAATTTACTATTTTTTCTTTGATCTTCTGTTGGATTTATTACTATTTCATCATTAACATATCCTACTGCAACTGCTGCTGTTGGTCCACCAAATGGAATGTCTGATATAGATAATGCTGCTGATGCACCAATCATTGCACAAATTTCTGGTTGATTATCTTGTTCTACAGATAATACTGTTGCTACAATGCATACATCATTTCTAAAATCCTTTGGAAATAATGGTCTTAAAGGTCTATCTATTGCTCTTGATGTAAGTATTGCTTTATCACTTGGTTTTCCCTCTCTTTTTGTATAACTACCTGGTATTTTTCCAACTGCATATAATTTTTCTTCGTAATCTACTGATAATGGGAAGAAGTCTATTCCATCCCTTGGTTCTTTTGAAGCTGTAACATCTACTAATACAACTGTATCACCATATCTTACTAATACACTTCCATTTGCTAATCCAGCAAGTTTTCCTGTCTCTAATGTAAGTTTTCTTCCAGCTAATTCTGTTTCATAAATTTTAAACATTTTCATCTCTCCTCTAATAATTATTTACTTATTTATTAATTATTAGATGTAACCTCTATTCTAAATTATTATATATAGTTCAGAATACAAGCTACTTTCTAAATTAATAAATAAGTATTATATATACCATTTTAGGGCGTATGATAACGCCCTAAAGTTGTATACTATTTTCTTAAACCTAATTTTGCTATTATATCTCTATATCTTTGAACATCTTTTTTAGCTAAGTAGTTTAATAAATTTCTTCTTTTACCAACCATTTTTAAAAGACCTCTTCTTGAATGGTTGTCTTTTTTGTGAATTTTTAAATGTTCTGTTAATTCATTAATTCTTTCTGTTAAAAGAGCTACTTGAACTTCTGGTGAACCAGTATCTTTTTCATCTCTTTTATAAGTATTAATTACTTCTTGTTTTCTTTCCTTTGTCATTATTACACCTCCTATAATTTTTATTCCTTAAACCGAGCTAAAGTTAGGTGTTTTATATCCTATAGCTAAGTATAAGGTCACTTCAAGTATTTTACTATATTCTTAGTAAAAAATCAAGTAATTTCCTTATGTTTGTTGCCATTATTTGTAGGTTTGTCAAACATATGTCACACTTTATTGATAAATATATACTTTGAA
>CAKNPW010000043.1 GCA_930990555.1 uncultured Clostridium sp.
CAAATGTAATCATAAGTGTAGAAACAGGTGAACTTCCAATAGGATTGTTAATAGCCCTAGTAACATTGGTAGGACTAGAAACAGTAACATTAAGATATGCAGTGGTATTAACTAAAAAACAGAAGAAAAAATAAGATTAAGCAACATTTCATTATTAACAATCTCAGCGTCAGATATAAAAGACAAAAAACAAAAGGATAAATGAAAAATAGAGGAATGCATTAATTTGCATTCCTCTAAACATATAAATAAAATAACAAATAAAAAAACAGCACCTAAAGTTAGAATAAACCAAAGGTGCTGTTGCTTTTATAACCATTCACCATATTTTTTAATATATCTGTGTTTTGCAAATTGAGCAATTATACAATAAACAACTGGTGTTAAGAATATTAATGCCATATATCTTAATGGGATTGCTACTAATCCAATTGCTGCTCCTAATGGAGTAAATGGAACTAAAATTGCAAGTAATGAAACTATTATTGATGACATATATACTGGTTTTGCTGCATTACTTTGTATAAATGGAACTTTAGCAGTTCTGATAATATGCAATCCAAATAAGTTAGATATGATTCCATATGAGAACCATATTGTTTGGAATAATGTTGCATCAGCAGGACCTAATTTAAATACAAACCATAACATAGCAAATACAATTAAATCAAAACATGAACTTAAAGGTCCCATTGCAATCATAAATTTTTTAATTGCTTGCATACTCCATTTTCTAGGTTTCTTTAAAGCATCTGGGTCTACATAATCGAAAGGTAGTGTTAGTTGACCAATGTCATATAGAAGACTTTGTACAAGTAACTGAATTGGAGTTATAGGGAAGAATGGTAACAGAACACTTGCAATTAGTACAGATATAACTTCACCAAAGTTAAAGCTTACAGCAAGTTTTATATATTTAAGTAAGTTAGAAAAAGTTTTTCTTCCTTCTGTAACACCATCTAGTAATACATTTAAATCTTTCTCTAGCAAAATAATATCTGCAGTTTCTTTTGCAATGTCAACAGCTGTATCAACAGAAACACCGACATCTGAATTAGTAAGAGAAGGAGTATCGTTAATACCATCACCCATATATCCAACTACATTACCGCTAGTTTTTAATACACGTATAATTCTGGCTTTTTGAATTGGTGATAATTTAGCAAAAACATTATGTTTTCTTTTTAAAAGTCTAATAACACCACTATCCGGTAATTTATCAATATCACTTCCAAGAATAATTTTTCCTGTTTTAATTCCTACTTTTTTGCATATACAATTTGTAACTTCTGCATTATCACCTGTTAAAACTATAACCCTAATTCCGGCTTCATTCATACGTTTTATTGCCACAGCAGCAGATTCTTTTGGAGGATCTAAAAAACCAATAAAGCCTGTAAGAATCATATTAGATTCGTCACTTATATCAAAATTAGCTTTACCTGTAACATCTTTTTCGCAAACAGCAATAACTCTTAAACCGTCCTTATTTAAATTTGTAGATATTTTTTTAATATTCTTTTTTATTTCTGGGGTAATATTAGAAACTTCGTCTTTGTATGATACTTTTGTACATATATTTAAAATTTCTTCTACAGCACCTTTTGTAATCATTTTTAAATGGCTAGATTTATCTGTAACTATAACAGACAACATTCTTCTAGTAAAATCGAATGGAATTTCATCAACAACTGAATAATCATCTTTTAAATGATCTAAGCCATTTTCTAATGCACGTGCAATAACCGCTTTGTCAATATTACCATCTAATCCAGTTTGATGATATGAATTTAAAAAGGCATCTTCTAATACACCAATATCTTCATCACCACGAATATCTAAATACTTTTCTAAGACTATTTTATCTTCTGTTAAAGTTCCTGTTTTATCTGTACAAAAAACATTCATAGAACCAAAACTTTCAACAGAATCTAATTTTTTTACAATAGTCTTTTTCTTAGACATTCGTACAGCACCTTTAGATAGACAAGATGAAAGAATTACAGGAAGTAATAAAGGTGTAATTCCTATTGCTATTGCAACAGAAAAGGTAAATGCAGTTAACAAATCATGTTTCCAAACATTAACTACAAATGTAAGTGGAATCATGAAAAGCATAAATTTTGTTAACAATTTGCTTATACTTTCAATTCCTTTTTGGAATTCTGTCTTAGGTTTGCCAGATGTTATTGAATGTGCAACTTTACCAAAATAAGTATCATCTGCAACTTTTACAACAACACATTTAGCAGAACCACTTACAACATTTGTACCCATAAAACAGATATCATCCAAATCAGTTATACTTTCTAATTCATCGATTGATTGCATTTCAGAATTAGGAAGTTTCTTTATAGAATCAGATTCACCTGTAATAGATGATTGACCTAAAAATAAATCCTTAGCTTCTAAGACTCTTAAGTCGGCAGGAACCATGTCCCCAGCAGATAGTGAAATGATATCGCCTACAGTAATATCTTTAAAAGGAATTTTTTGTTTTTCTCCATTTCTGATGACTGTACCTTTTGTTTGTACCATTTCTTTTAATTTTTCTGCTGCTTTATTAGAACGATATTCTTCGAAAAATTCAAGAAATGTACTAACAAGAACCAAACAAATAATAACAATTATATTTGCTGGGTTTGGGTTTGCAGGTAAAACAATATCTGTATAAATTAAAACTAATGATATACCTAGTAAAATAGCATTAAATGGGCTAAATAAACTTTCGAAAAAGTAATGATACCAACGTTTTGGTTTAGCACCACTTATTTGATTATTACCATATTTTTTTTGGTTTTCAGCTACTTGTGAATCTGTTAGCCCTGTCATATTTACATTGTATTTAGAGATAAAGTCATTTTTATTAGTTAATGCTAAATCTCCGTATTCTTTTTTTACATCAAATTCTTCAATCTTTTGTGACACTTTAATTTCTCCTTCCTAAATAATTATGTATCAATAATAAAGTTATATTTGTTCTTGGAATAGTAAACTATTCTTCTAATAGTATTTTACAAATATCTCTAGTTGAATATTTTTTTGCAAGCAGTTTTGCATTAACTTTCATTTGTTTAAATTTTTCTGGATCATTAAGTAACGAGTGTAGAGTTTCATTAATATTCGTACTAGACTTTATCCATATTCCAACTCCTTTTTCTTCAAGAAATTCGGCATTTTGAAATTCTTGGCCAGGAATTGGATTTATAACGATAATAGGAAGTCCAGAAGCTAAACTTTCTGACGTAGTAAGTCCACCAGGTTTGGTTACAACTAAATCTGAAACACTCATAAGTTCTGGAACATTATTGGTATATTCCATTATTTTTATGTCTTCTGACATATTAGAATTATCAGCAAGTTCTTGAAATTTGTTTTTCATTTTTATATTCTTGCCAGATATAGCAACAATTTGAATATTATCAAAATCATTTAGTAGTGAACTTAAAACTTTTAATGTTTTAGTTTTACCAAGTCCAAATTCGCCACCACCAAAGAATAGAATGGTTTTCTTATTTTCTTTTAATCCAAATTGCTTTAAGATTTCTGCTCTATCAAAATTTAATAAAAATTTATTAGATAAAGGTATTCCTGTTGCAAATATTTTTTCTGCTGGTACTTTTTTCTTTATTAAAGCTTCTTTCATTTTATTATGTGCAACAAAAAAATAATCAATACATTTTTTACCTACTAACCATTGGTCATGTGGTGCAAAATCGGTCATAATTGATGCTATTTTGCAATTTATTTTATTATGTTTTTTTAAATAACTACACATTTGGCTTGCAAAAGGATGTGTAGAAATTATTAAATCTGGCATATATTCTTGTAATAATGTATTTAATTTTCTTGCTAATAATTTGTTAGATGTACTAGTAAGTTCTGCTACTGGACCTCGCTGTGATGTATAGTAAATAGTTCCCCATGCCCAAGGGGCTTTTTTTGCCATTTCTTTATATGCAGCAGTTGTCAGTTTTTCCAAACGTTTATTAACATATTTCATACAGTCGATTATTTCTGTTTCTACATCTGGGTAATTGTTTTTTATATAATCATTAATTGCATTTGCGGCAGACAAATGACCACCACCATATGATGCATAAAAAATTAAAACCTTTTTCATTTTTTTCTCCTATAAAATTTAATTCCAAAAAAATTCTATCACAAACTATTAAAAAATAATAGAAAAACTTGAATAAATTTGGAATTTTTACACAAAATATTTTAAAGAAAAATTTGGAGAAGATGATAGATTGGAGGAAGTAATTTGAAAAGATATTATAAAATATTATTTCTAATGGGAACTGTTTTATTACTTATAGTTTTAATAAATTTTATATCGAAAGATAATTCTAGTAATGTTTATGCAGCTTCTAGCAGTTCTACGTCGGATTTACAATTGATGGCAAGAGCAATTAATGGTGAAGCAAGAGGCGAACCATACGAAGGACAAGTTGCAGTTGGAGCTGTTATTTTAAATAGAGTTAGAAGTTCAAGTTTTCCAAATACAATAGCAGGCGTTATTTATGAACCAGGAGCTTTTACAGCAGTAGCAGATGGGCAGATAAATGTTCCTATTGCGGAAAATTCTACTGTATACAAGGCTGCACGAGATGCATTAAATGGTTGGGACCCTACAGGTGGAGCAATATATTATTTTAATCCAGATACAGCAACGAATAAATGGATATGGTCAAGACCACTTATAAAACAAATTGGAAAACATAGATTTTGTAAATAATATAAAATTTTTAGAGGAGGCTACAAAATGGGTTTAAAGGAAAAAGTTATAGACTGGAAGAACAGATTACAAGATAGACATATGTTAACAATTATTGTTACTTTAATTGCAATAATAGCAATTCTTGCAATGGTAATTTATAAAAAACAAACAGAATATAGACAAGCATCAGAAAATTCATATAATCAAGCATTTTATGAATTAGTAGATTATGTGCAAAATGTAGAAAATTATTTAGGTAAATCTTTAATTTCTACCACACCAGAACATGGAGCAGAAACTTTAACAAGAGTTTGGAAAGAAGCAAATTTAGCACAAACATATTTATCACAATTACCAATAAGTAGTAACGAATTAGAAAACACATCTAAGTTTCTAAATCAAGTAAGTGATTATAGTTATTCACTATCAAGAAAAAATATAAATAATGAATCTTTAAGTCAAGAGGATTTAGATAATTTAAAAGAATTACATGAATATAGTGTTAATTTAGAAAATGTATTAAATCAATTATCAAATGATATAAATAATGGAAGAATAAAATGGGGAGAACTTACCAAAAAGGGTAGTAGTGTATTTGCGCAACAAGTTAGTAATATTTCAAAAGATAGTTTTGGAAATATAGAACAAGAATTTCATGAATATGCAGGTCTAATTTATGATGGTGCTTTTTCTGAACATATTACAAAAGCAGAGAAAGTAGGGCTTACAGGTGATGATATAGATGAAGAAAAAGCAAAAAATATAGCTATGGATTTTGTTGGCAGAGATCAAATTAAAGAAATTAATTCTAATGGTTTAGCAGAAAATGCCGATATTCCAACTTATGATTTTAATATAAAATTAAATAATCAGGATGATTCTAATGAACTTGCTATATCTATAACTAAAAAGGGTGGACATATTTTATTTAGCGATTTTAACAGAGATGTAGAAGTAGAGAATATAGATGATGAAACAGCAAATAAAATTGGTTTAGATTTCTTAAATTCAAAAGGATATACTAATATGAAGAGAACTTATTATTTAAAAGAAGAAGGTGTAATGACAATAAATTATGCATATGTACAAAATGATGTAACAATGTATCCAGATTTAATAAAATTAAAAGTTGCACTAGATAATGGAGATATTTTAGGAATAGAGACACAAGGATATTTAAATTCACATACAGAAAGAAGCATACCAGAAGTAAAAGTTTCAAAAGAAGATGCAAAGAAAACATTAAATAAAAATTTAGAGATAAAATCAGAAGGATTAGCAATTATTCCAACAGAATATAAGACAGAAATTCTTTGTTGGGAATTTAAAGGAACAGTAGACGATACAGATTTTCTAGTATATATTAATGCAGAAACAGGAAAAGAAGAAGATATATTAACAATAGTAAATACTCCAAATGGAACTTTAACTATGTAAACCTTTAAACTTTAGGGACGGGGTTAAAAGTTCATATAATATGTTAACTTAGCTTATGTACAATTAAAATCTGATAATGTCTTAATTTAAAGATAATTAGACTATACTAGAAAGAAATAATAAAAAAGAGTACTTAAAGGGTTGTAAAAGCCATTTTAAGTACTCTTTAAGCATATGATAAGTTGACAATAATTCAAAATTAGCGTAAAATAGAAAAGAAGATTTATTAGAAATAAAAGGAGATATTTTATGCTGAATAATAATAGATTTCTTGAAAAGATAACATCAAGAACAAAAATATATTTAGCAATTATAGCACTTCTAATAATTATTATATGTATAAATAAACCTGTATTTATAGTACCAGGAATAATTTTATTTATGCTAATAATTATTTATTCTTATTGGACAAATAGCAAACGTAATGCAGAATTATCTAGACAGATTCAAAACTTGACTATGACAATGGATGGAACTGCTAAAAAGTCATTAATAAATTCGCCTTTTCCATTAATAATTATAGAAACAACAGGTAATATTATATGGAAAAGTTCTAAATTTGTTTATGAATTTGCAAATATAGATATAAACAATTATCTAATAGATATATTAGAAGAAATAAAAGAAGATATAGAAGCACAGCAAGATAAAAAACAAAAAACGATTACTAAAAAAGTTCAGATAGGTAATAAGATATATAGTGTTTTAGGTGAATATATACGTTCAAAACAAAATGATAAATCAGAATACATAACAATATTGTATTTCTTGGATATAACAAAAATTGTGAAAGAAAAGAAAAAGTATGAAGATTCTAAAACATGTGTTGGAATTCTAACTGTAGACAATTATGAAGAGATTATTCAAAGAATAGAAGTAGAAAATAGACCACAAGTTATTGCCGAAATAGAAAAAGTAATTTATGATTGGGCAGCTTCTACAGGAGGAATTGTCGTTAAGAATGACAGAAATACATTTGTATATGTTTTTGAGTATAAGTATTTAAAAGAAATTAAAGAAAATAAATTTGATATATTAGATCAAATAAAAGAGATAAATGTTGAAGCTGGTATTCAATTAACTTTAAGTATTGCAATATCAATAGATGGTGATACGAATTATGATAAATATAAAACAGCACTAGAGAGTATGGATATTGTTCTTGGAAGAGGTGGAGACCAAGCTGTTGTAAAAGAAAATGGTAAATATACATTTTTTGGTGGAAGAACCGAAGAAGTAGAAAAGAGAACAAAAGTAAAAGCAAGAACTGTTGCTCATGCTTTAGAAAATTTAATAAAAGAATCGGACAATATATTAATTATGGGTCATTCTAATGGTGATATAGATTCTATGGGGTCAAGTCTTGGAATTTATAGGTTAGCAAAAACATTAGAAAAAGAAGCTAATATAGTAAATAACACGTATGGTATGACCTTAAGTAAATTTATAGAAGAATTAGAAAAAGATGATGAGTACAAAGATGTTCTTATAGGTAAAAATGAAGCCTTAAACAAAGCTACAAATAAAACATTATTAATAGTTGCAGATACTCATAAACAAAATTATGTGGAAGTACCAGAGTTATTAGATAAGGTCGGTCAAATTGTTATTATAGACCATCATAGAAGAAGCACAGATTATATAGAAAATGCAACACTTACATTCCAAGAGGTATATGCATCTTCTACTGCTGAATTGGTAACAGAGATTTTACAATACACAGATGTTAAAATAAAACTTAAACCTATAGAAGTAGAAGGGTTATATGGTGGAATTATGGTAGACACTAAAAACTTCACATTTAAAACAGGTGTAAGAACATTTGAAGCAGCAGCATATTTACGTAAATGTGGTGTTGATATAATTAAAGTAAAAAAATGGTTCCAAAGTGATTTAAATAGTTATAATTTAATTGCAAATATTGTTAAAAATGCAGAAATGTATGATAATTCTATTGCAATTGCTATATATGATAAAGAAGATAAAGATGCAAATCTAATTTGCGCAAAAGCTGCGGATGAATTATTAACTATATCTGATATAACAGCATCATTTGTACTTGGAAATGTAGGAGATAAAGTATGTATAAGTGGTAGATCTATAGGTGATATAAATGTACAGCTTATACTTGAAAAACTTGGTGGTGGTGGTCATATAACATTGGCTGGAGCACAAGTTGAGGGAATGACATTAAAAGAGGTAAAACAAGAATTGATAAATAGAATTAATGAATACTTTTCAGAAATAGCAAATTAAATAGGGATTTAGGGATTTGGGGACGTTCCTAGGGATTTGGGGACGTTCCTCAAAATCCCTATTTTTATGGTATATAAAAATCGCAGCATAAATTGAACGAGTCAATTAGGTTGCGATTTTTAATTTTTCGATTATATCATAGTTGCTTTTAAATTGAAAAAGTATACATAAAGCAAATATGAGATATGCACATGGTGTTTTTGCTAATAGCTCTTTACTAGTTTAAAAACAGGGAATTTTTCTTGTTGATAAAAATATGTGGAAATTGTGGAATACACAAAAGTGATGTGGATAAAAAACAGGTGGATAACACGAAACTGTTAATATAAAAGGGTGGATAATGTGGATAACTATGTGGATAATCACAAAATAGACATAAAAACAACAAAAAACTACAAAATATATTATAAAACGATAAAAAGTTTAAAATTATAAATTTGATGTAAAAATATTTGAAAAAATAATTAATATATGTTACTATGTAAAAAAACGAGGTGATAATATGTCTGATGATAGGAAAATAGAAGTTGTAAATGGAAATGGGGATGATTTAGAAATATCACCAGTATATGACCATTTAGATATTGAAAAACCAAATACAGAGAAAAAGAAAGAAATAGTTATACCTAAGGAAAAGAAAAAAGAGGAAAAAGAAGATAAAGATGATAAAGAGGATAAGGAAGACGATTCAGAAGACGAATAAGAATAAGGAACATTTTATACAAAATGTTCCTTATATTGTGCATAAATATATATTAATGATTAATTGTAAATACTATAAGATAGGAATAATTGGAGAATTTTAAAATTAATTAGAGTTTTTAAGTTTAAAGTATTGACAGTTACTAACAAAAATGGTATTATATATCTTGTCCGAAGAAATGGGTCAGTAGCTCAGTTGGATAGAGCATTGGCCTTCTAAGCCAAGGGTCGGGGGTTCGAATCCCTCCTGGCTCACCATTTTGGAAAAACCATACAGGTATTGAATATCAATATTTTGTATGGTTATTTTTTTGAAGTATGCAATAAGTGTGCAATAGAAATTTTATATTTTTTAAAATCAAATTCTTGAAGAAACAGAAAGAAGAGGTAGTAAATGAAATTAACAGAAGAAGCATTAAATTTATTAAATAATTTTAAAAATAAAGTAAATGCCACAACTTGGATAGACCATTCAATTTGTGTGGGAAATACAGCAGGAAAAATTGCAGAAAAATTAGGAATTGATATAGGAAAAGCAAAAGCTTGTGGATATATTCATGATATAGGCAAAGGAACAGCTGAATTTGAAAATCATCCAATGCAGGGATATATGAAGGTAAATGTAACAATAGAAAAAAGATTAATAGATATATATGATAGGCGAGGAGTACATAAAAATACAGTATATAATCTTAGAGAGTCACAAAAATTAAAAAAAGAATTTGATGAAATGTTAGGTTATAGCGTATATAAATTGTTTCCTGAAATAATAGAAAATTTATAATTTAAAATTAAAAGTTGGTATGTTACCAACTTTTGTTTTTTATCAAAATTTTTGAAAAAAACTAGTAATAACAACTAAAGATTCTCCTAACAAGTTTTAATAATGAGCAGATCATCATAAAAGTTCAAAATAAAAACGACATTTATTAACAAAACTTTAAAACTTTTCATGAATAAAAAGTATATATAAAACGACATAATAATAGTAAACATATTAAAATTTAGAAAATATGCAATTATTTATGAGGAGGAAAAAATGAGAAGTAAATTATATTTAAAAGCTTTATTAATAATATTATTAGCTGTTTCTTTAATTACTATACCAAATATAAGTAATGCTACAGAAAGAACAGCAAATGATGAAAGTACTTTAACTAGTGCAATAGCAAGTGCTACAGATGGTGATGTTATTAATTTATCTCAAGATATCACAATAACAGCTCCAATTGAAGTTTCTGGTAAATCAATAACTATAAATGGTAATGGACATAGTATTATTGCTGGATATACAGGAACATCTGGGAACAAAACAATTTTATCAGCAGTTTCAACTGGAAGTGTTATTAAATTAAAAAATATTACATTAAAGAATAGTCCTAAATATGGTGTACAAGCATATGATGGTGGAAAAGTAATCTTAAACCAAGTAACTCTTTCTAATAATGCTTATGGCGGAGTATTAATAAATGGTGGTACTGCAGAAGTTATTAATTTATCTTTAATAGGTAATAAAACAGGTATAGAAATTTCAAAATCAAAATCTATAACTTCTAATAATGAACCAACATTAATAATGAATGGTAAATTAACTTCTGATGCGACAGATAATGTTATTTATTTGGCAAATGATCCAAATGACAATACTACTAAATTTGTAATAGAAAATACTGATAATACAGAAAATAAAATTTTAGCAAGTGGAAATAGAGTTGTGGTTACAGATGTAAATAACAATATTTTATACACAAGTAATGAAACAACAGCACAAATAGATGTTGAAGATTATGAAGAGAACCATCCAGAAACTGAAGAAACAACAGAGGAAAATAATACTGTTGAAAATAATAAAGTAGAAAATCCACATACAGGAGATTCAATTTTAGGATATGTCGCAACAGGAATAGTAGCTGTAATGGGAATTGCAATTTTAACAAAGAAAAATAAATAAAATTTATATCTGAAGATGTGAATAGATTAAAACTAGTCACATCTTTATTTTGTGATATAGGGATTTTAAGGAACGTCCCCAAATCCCTAAGGAACGTATCTAAATCAATATACTATTTTATTAGCTTTGCATGCATAACCATCCTATCGTTTAATCTATAACAGGTAGATAAAGTAATAATGTTATCGTTTTCACTTATGTCTACATTAAAGTTAAAAACACTTCTATTTTTAATTAATTTTATAAAAGAATTAAATTCAGTACTATCTTTAAATGAAGTTGCTAAATAATCGGTTGTATTTGGCAAGTGATATACGCTAAAAATTTGCCAAATGCTATTCCCAGCTTTTGTATATAGATGAATTTCGCGATTTTCAGTATTATTAAACCAGCTTTGATTTAACGAATTCCTTAAAGAACCAAACATAGATGAATCATATCTAGAATGTCCATAAATTATTGTGTTTTTATCCAAATTCTTAATATTATTTCTATAATCTAAAAAAATCCAACCAGATTTATTTTCTTCTTTAGTAAAAGAATGATTAAGGTAATACGAATTATCTGTTGTTTGAACGAAAGGATAATCTATATCTGTGCCATCTACTTTTATCCATCCGTACGACATCACTATTAAGTTGTTCTAATGGACTAAAATTTACAGAGGACTGAGATGTCTGAGTATTATTAGTCACTTCTACTGGCTCAATAGTGTTATTAGCTACCACAGTATTTAATATTTCTTCGCTTTCCTTGGCAATACTATTTGAATCATTAAGCCAATTAAATATATTAAAAATAGAATATATAAGAAGCAAAATACTTATTAATAAAAAAAATTTTTTCATACATATCATCAATTTTAGTATAACAAATATTAAAAAAAATATGCTTTTCATAGATTTAGACCTTGAGGGGGTAGGAAAAATATGGTATAATTAAGCCACCTTCGAAATCTTTGATTTCGCCCAGGTGGGCTATATGCGAAGAGAAACGAAGCTAAGCCACCTTCGAAATCTTTGATTTCGCTAGGAAAACATAATTGGTAAAACCAATAAAAGCAAACATCGAGGAGATATTATGGATATAGAAGAAAAAAAAGCAGCAATAGAAGCAATATTATTTGCAGCAGGTAGAGAAGTTAAAGTAAATGAAATTATGTCTAGTTTAGAAATAGGAGAAGAAGAAGCGATTACTATATTAAATAGTTTGGCTTCTGATTTTAATGAAAAAAAATCTGGATTAAAAATAATAAGAATGGATGATTCATACCAGATGGCAACAAAAACGGACTACCACAAATATATATATCCAATAATAGACAAAAGAAATAAACCTAATTTATCTAATGTAGCATTAGAAACATTAGCAATAATTGCATATAACCCTAAAATAACAAGAGCACAAATAGAAGAAATCAGGGGAGTTAATTCTGATGGTGCAATATATAAATTATTAGAATATGAATTAATAGAAAATGCAGGTAAGCTTAATGCTCCAGGAAAACCAGTTACATACAAGACTACAAATGAATTTTTAAAGAAATTTGGTTATAGTAGTTTAGCAGAGTTACCAGAACTTCCAAAATATAAGTTGGACGAAAACGAACAAATCGTTTTAGATGAGTTCGAAGATCCAGCAGAGGCGAGGGTGCCCGCTGAGGGTGCAGAAGGAGATTTAAAACAAGAAGAAAATTAAATTTGGAGGTTAAATTATGGGAGATAATAAAAATTTTGTAAAGGATATAACAAATATAGAAGAGGATTTTGCTCAGTGGTATACAGATATTGTATTAAAAGCAGAACTTGCAGATTATACAAATGTAAAAGGATTCATAGCAATTCGTCCTTATGGATATGGAATATGGGAGAATATTCAAAATTATGCAGATAAAAAATTTAAAGAGTATGGTGTTAAAAATGTTTCTATGCCAGTATTAATTCCAGAAAGTTTATTAAATAAAGAAAAAGATCATGTAGAAGGATTTGCGCCAGAAGTAGCATGGGTAACACAAGGTGGTGGAAGCAAATTAGAAGAACGATTATGTGTAAGACCTACATCTGAAACAATATTCTGTGATATGTATTCTAAATGGCTAAGTTCATGGAGAGATTTACCATTTTTATATAATCAGTGGTGTAGTGTTTTAAGATGGGAAAAAGAAACAAGACCATTCTTACGTTCAAGAGAATTTTTATGGCAAGAAGGTCACACAATTCACGAAACAGCAGAAGAGGCAAAAGAGTTTACTTTAAAGATGTTAGATGTTTATACAGATGTATTAGAAAATTTGCTAGCTTTACCTGTTTTAAGGGGACAAAAAACAGAAACAGAAAAATTTGCTGGTGCAGAAGCTACTTATACAGTAGAAACATTAATGCATGATGGTAGAGCATTGCAAGGTGGAACATCACATTATTTTGGACAAAATTTTTCTAAACCATTTAATGTAAAATTTCAAAATAGGGACGGAAAAGAAGAATACGCATATCAAACATCATGGGGAATAAGTACAAGATTAATAGGTGCAATAATAATGGCACATGGTGACAACAGAGGTTTAAAATTACCACCAAAAGTTGCACCAATACAAGTTGTTGTTGTTCCTGTAGCTCAACAAAAAGAAGGTGTTGTAGAAAAAGCAACAGAACTTAAAAATATTTTAAGTAAAGATTTTAGAACAGAATTAGATGCAAGGGATAATTACACTCCTGGATATAAATTTAATTATTGGGAAATGAAAGGTGTTCCAGTAAGATTAGAAATAGGACCACGTGATATAGAAAATAACCAATGTGTATTAGTAAGACGTGATACATTGGAAAAAGAAATAGTAAGTTTAGATAATGTTAATAAAAGAATTACAGAATTATTAGAAGAAATACAAAAAAATATGTTTAAAATGGCAGAGGAAAATACTAAAAAGAAAACAACAGTTGCTAAAACATTAGAAGAATTCGAAAAGAATATTAACGAAAACCAAGGGTATGTAAAAACAATGTGGTGTGGCAGTAGTGAGTGTGAAGAAAAAATTCATGAGTTAACTGGTGCTAAATCAAGATGTATACCATTTAAGCAAGAACATATTTCTGATACTTGCGTATGTTGTGGTAAGCCAGCAAACAAGATGGTTGTATGGGGAAGACAATATTAATAACAAAAGCTATACTTTTATATGAAGTATAGCTTTTGTTATTAATAAATATTATCTAGCATCATCGTCATCATCTGTTGATTTAGCATCATCTAATACACTTTTGGCTGAATCAACATATTTAGTATCTTTAGTATTTTCTATGTAAGATTTAAGACCATCAGTTAACTCTGTTACAGTTTCGTTAAGTTTCACCCAATAAGATACTTTTTCCTTTTTCTCATCTGTAGCTTGTTGAGAAATTTCACGTAAATCTTTATAAGGAAGATATACTTTTTTTGCAAAATCTTTTGGTAATGTAACCTCTATAGGTACATACTTTGCCCCTCCAGCATACTTAGAATCTCTATTAATGTAATTTAGTTGTAATTCTACCTCTCTACTAAAACGAGAAATATATGTTTCTTCGTATGATTCTAAATAATAACCATCTAAAGTTTCTTTTAAATGAGGTTTTTCATTCATAAGTTCATTTTGAGCTACTTGTTTAATTAATTGATTGGTAGAAGTAAATAACTCTGAAGGATTATATTCATCTAAAGAATATTCAATATTTTTATTATTATCTGCAATAGAATGACCAACAACTCCTCCAAATATTCCACCTATTGCTAGTGTGGCAGCTAGGGTGCCTGCAACAACAGATTTTTTGAGTTTTACATAATTTTTATTTAATGATGCTTTATATTTTTTACTTGAATGGCTACATGAATTACGCACATTTCTTTTTTGATTTGAAGTAGGACGTCTATTTGTAGAGCTGTTTACTGTTCGTCCTGAACTTCTACTACTTGTTTGTTGAGTAAACTCAATTTCATTATTTTCCCTTTTATGTGCTCTAATTGCATTTAGATCAATTATATTCTTGTCATCATTAGGACTCATAAAAATCATTCCTTTCATCTATATGTTTGTGGCTTCATTGTACTACTAATTTATAATGAAGTCAATTTTTTTCTTTCCTTATAATTGATAAAGAATAATTTTAAAAATTATAGGTTTAAAATAGATATGTCACACCTAGAATGAAAATAAAATATTGAA
>CAKNPW010000044.1 GCA_930990555.1 uncultured Clostridium sp.
TAAAAAATACTACCCAATATTCGTGCAAAATAAATTTTGCAAATTCTTAATGCTAAGTAAATTAGCATTAAGAAATTTTTATATATAGGAAGTGAGGAAAATGTATGTTAATTCGGAACAGGCATTAGATAGTATTTTCTTATCATATGATAAAATATTAAAGAAATTACATCAACTTGGATTAACGACTAAACAAGGTAAAGAAATAACAGAATTAGATTTAAGAAAAGCAATAGATGTTATGTTAGAAAAACATCCAACTTGTAGATGGAGAAGTGAGAAAATAAAAAGCAGAAAATATTTTATTTTGATAGAAGGATATTATTGGTTATTAAATGTGTATTTCCAAAAAGAAAAATCATTAATTGATGCAGATATAGATTTTTTTGAAGATAGAATTAAACAATATGAAGAATTACTAAAAGTAGAGAACAATCAAAATTGGTGGAAAGAAAATATGGATATAAAACAACTATGTAAATATTTTGATAGAAAAGAAACAACTATTAGAAAAGCAATTAAGCAAATGTGTGATAATGGATTTGGACAGTATAAATTTTTAATTAATAATAAAGGTGTTATTTCTAGTAAAGGTGTTAAATGGTTATGTAAAAATGTTTTTAAGAAAAAGTATTTAGAGTTATTGGAAAAATATAAAATGGAGTTAACAGAGTTATATATTGAAAAAGGATATATTTATGATGAATTTTTTGGAAAAAATTAAAAAAGTTTATTCAAACTATTGCAATAAAAAACAAATGTTTGCTAAAATAATAAAAACATTAAAAATTTGAAATAAGTGTTGATCTTTTTATTAAAATATTTTATAATAATTTAAGAAAAGATCTTTACAAAACAATAAAAAAAATATATAATAACAAAAGTAGAAAGGACGTGCAAAATGGAAAAAACAGTATGTGAATTATTTGCGGGAGTTGGGGGATTTAGAGTCGGATTAGAAGAAGCTGATTCTAATTGGAAGACTGTTTGGGCAAACCAATGGGAACCTAGTAGAAAGAGCCAATATGCATTTGAGTGTTATGTATCACATTTTGGAAAAAATAAAAATTATATAAATGAAGATATTGCAAGTATAGATAAAAATGATATTCCAGACCATAATTTATTAGTTGGTGGATTTCCTTGTCAAGATTATTCTGTTGCAAGAAGTGGAGCAAAGGGAATGGAAGGAAAAAAAGGAGTACTTTGGTGGCAAATAAGAGATGTTTTAGAAGCAAAATATCCTAAATTTGTTCTTCTTGAAAATGTAGACAGATTATTAAAATCACCTGCTAGTCAAAGAGGACGTGATTTCGGAGTAATATTAGCATGTTTTAATGATTTGGGATATACTGTTGAATGGAGAGTAATTAATGCGGCAGACTATGGATTTGCTCAAAGAAGAAGAAGAACCTTTATTTTTGCTTGTAAAAATGATACTAATTATTATAAAACAATAAAAGATGAAAAATTAGAAGATGTAATACACAAAAATCGGTTTTTTTATAGAACAATTTGATATAAATTCAAACATTGATGGATGCTATAAGGAATTTAAATACAATGATATATATGATGTCTCAGACAATTTTAAGATGGATTTTAAAAATGCTGGAATAATGAGAAATGGCCTAATTTATACTGAAGAAGTAACTCCAAAAGAGATTAAATATACAGCATTAAATAAGATTGTTCAAAAAGATGGGGTAGATGAAAAATATTATATAGGTGATAATTTACAAAAATGGAATTATCTAAAGGGAGCAAAAGATATAATAAGAAAAAAAGGAACTCCACATGAATATCATTTTAGAGAAGGAGCTATAGCTTTTCCAGATTCATTAGATAAACCTGCTAGGACAATGCTTACGAGTGAAGGGAGCTTAAATAGAAGTACACACGTAATAGAAGATCCCAAAAGTAAATGTTATAGAATATTAACACCATTAGAAACAGAAAGAATAAATGGATTTCCTGATAACTGGACAGATACAGGAATGCCTCAAAGTTTTAGATATTTTTGCATGGGAAACGCATTAGTTGTAGGATTAATTGAAAAAATGGGGGAAAGACTAAATGAAATATTCGATAAGGAATAAAGGTGAATAGATATGAAGATTAAAGTATATAAAGGTTTTAATAAGGAGTATTTAGAAAAAATAAAAATTGAAAAATTGCTGGATACAAAAATAGAAGATAAGATAAATGTCTTAAAATTAGATGAAGATTATGCAGATTTAATTTTGGGTGAGATTTTAGCAAAAAAGAATAATGATATTAATAAGGAGTATTGGATAACATATGAAGAATTTACACTTGCGTATGAAGAAATTATTTCTAGAGTTAGAAGAGGAAAGATAAATTCAATAGATATAATAGAAAATAATATATATCCTAATGCTTATCCAATAAATTTAGAATTAACTGATGAACAATATAACAAATATTTGTCAATCCAAGATGGAGATAGAATTAAATATGATGATGAAATTTTAAGAAGAATAAATGAATTTTATACTGATATTTTTAAAATTAATGATGTATTTTATGGAACATACAATAATTATGAAATCCCATTTAATCCAGATATAAATTCAATAATAAAAATACAGAATTGTGAGATAACTGAACTGGAGAGTGAAGAGTGTGATTTTTTAGTAAAAATAGGAGATGATATTGAAGAATATTTAAAATATTTGGAACAAATAAAAAATAGTGAATTCGAAAAAATTGGGTATATTAAATATGCTGAAACTGATATTTCTAATATGGTTTTTGAAACATTTAAAGCCTTCTTATGTAATAATGGAAAAAATGTTTTGTATAAATATAAGGGACAAGATGACTTGGAAGATAAAGCGCTAGAAAATGAATTAAAAGAAATTGGAAAAAATTTAATAGGAAATGATTTTGAATTTTTTCCAATTGATTTTTATAAAAATCCAGATGCTAACGATAATGAATTGGAAATTGTTTCTCAAAGCGAAATTATGAAATATATAGTTCAGGAAGCTGAAAAAGCCTATAATGGTGAAATATATAGAGATATCTTCATGACTGCTCCAACGGGTGCTGGAAAATCTATAATTTTTCAAGTTCCTTCTATATATTTAGCAGAAAAATATAAAAAGTTAATTATAATAATAGAACCATTAAAAGGATTAATGGATGAACAAAAAAGTGAGTTAGAAAAAAAGGGCTATAAAAAAGTTGCTTTTTTAAATTCTGATATACCAACTCCGTTAGAAAAAGAAAAAATTATAAAAGGAGTAAAAGATGGTGAAATAGATATCTTATACATTAGTCCTGAAACTTTAATATCACGTTCTTTAGAGACTTTAATTGGTGATAGAGAAATAGGACTAATTGTAGTAGATGAGGCTCATATTGTAACAAGTTGGGGAGTTGGATTTAGACCGGATTATTGGTACTTAGGTAAATACTTATATAAATTTAGAAGGACTCAAGATAATAGAGGAAAGGCAAAGAAAGCATATAAATTTCCTATTTTTGCTTGTACTGCTACAGCTGTATTCGGGGGAAAAGATGATACTGTTTGGGAGACAGTTGATAGCCTTAATATGCTTGACCCAATTATTAGAATTGGTAGTGCTAAAAGAAAAAATATTTCTTTTCAAATACAATATAAACCCAAAACTACTTACGATGCTAAAATTGAGTCAAAAAATGATTTGCTAAAAAATAGAATAGAGAATTGGATTAAGAACAAAGAAAAGACCATAGTTTATTGTCCATATAAGAGTATTGCACATAAAATGTATGATGCAACTTCAGAATTTAAGGAATTCGGAAAATTTAAGGGGAAAGTTGGTATATATACAGGTGACGATAGTGAATATGATATTGATAAACATGAATTAGTAAATAATTTTAAAGAAGGAAAAATAAATGTAATATACGCAACAAAAGCATTCGGAATGGGAATGAATGTTAAGGATATAAAAAATGTGTATCACTATGCCATAACAGGAAATTTAAATGATTATGTACAAGAAATTGGTAGGGCTGCTAGAAATGAAAAGTTAGTACCACAAGGAAAAGCAATTATTGATTATTATGAAGAAGATTTTAAATACATGAATAGCCTATTTGGAATGTCTCAAATTAAACAATATCAGGTAAAAAAATGTTTATCTATAATTTATGATACATATAAAAACAAGGGAAAAGAAGGCTTTTTAGTTAATCCTAAAATGTTTTCAAGTGCATTTGGACTAGATAAAGAAAAAGATGAGCAGGCAATTGCAGATAACTTAAATATAAAAATAAAAATAGTATTATTAATGTTAGAGAAAGATTTGAGAGAAAAACAGAAGACAAGCGTTTTAAAAACCACGCCTAATGGATATTATACAAAGACTTATGTTTTAGTAAAAGAGCCATTTGTCAATGAAGTGGAAAAAGGAATATATAGTAAGTACTTTAAGAAAATAAATAACGATATAAAAAAAGAAATAATAATAAATGATTATAAAAATGAAAACAGTGATATTATAAGCTATGATAATGGAAATACATATGAATTTGATATGAAGACAATTTGGGAGGAATTATATAGTGATAATATGAGTTTTGCAGCATTTAAATATCATTTTTATAATAAAACAGGGAAAGTTATGGAGGATATATATGAAGCAATAGTACCAAAAGTTAAATTAACAATAAATCCTAAAAATATTGATTTTGAACATTTGTATACGAAATTAAATGAGGAAATAGATTATTTAGTTAAAACTTTAAGTGGTTTTGGTACGAAATTCTTTTCTTTAGAACAATTTAAAAATATTATACAAGAGAGATATAAGAAAGATGTTTTAGCTAATACAATAGCTTATAATTTCATAGATATAGTAAATCCAAATGCTGAAGGAATAATGAAAAGACAATCTAGAATTAGCTTAAATCCTGGGAAAATTAGAAATTTATCTAACAAATTAATAAACAAGTCTATACTTTTGAAAAAGTTAAGAAATTGTAAAGAAAATACATATAAAAATTTTTATTTAGAAAATGATACTGATAACAGAATTTTGAAATTATTATCATCTTTAGATTTAATTACATATGAGATTGAAGGAGGAAACACTCCTGAAATATATATTTTTTTAAATGCTCCAGATAAAATAAAACGTATAGTAGAAGATAAAATTGTTTATAGAAATAGTTATGTTATAAAAGCCAGGGAAAAACATTATAGAGCAGTAAAAATACTAGAGTATTTCCTTAAATACTTAAAAAATAATGATGAAAGATGGGATTTTATTGAAAAATATTTTTTAGGAGTTGATGTTGAAGAGGAGATAATTAATCAAAATAAGAATTTTGTAGAAGTAAAATCCAAAAATGAACCATTAGAAAAGTATATTAATCAAGATAAAAAGATAGAATTGTCTGATTATGAAAACTGGGATGAAATTATAGATAATTTGTTTAATGAAAGTGTAAGAGAAAATAAAATAATAGGAAAATATAGATATTTTTGCAACTTATTAAAGAAGACTAATAAGAGAATACCAGATTATGTTCATACAGAATTAAAATTAGGATCTAATAATAATATAATTAAAGTGGAAACATTATTTATTTATTTGGATGAAAATATTGTTATTTTGCCAGAAACATATAAAGAAATTGAAAAGAAAAAATGTACAGAATATGGATGGAAAGTAATTATTGTAGATGAATTGGAGAAAAATTTGAATTTTATTGAGGAGGAAAACAATGGCTAACATATATCCTATAATTCCAGATAGTTTTAATAGTAGTTATGGAGAAAGACAAATTTTTAATTCTTTAAACGGATTGCCTGATGATTGGAATATATATTATTCAGTTAATTGGCAAAAAAGAAGCAGGAGAGGAAAAATAACATGGGGGGAAGCCGACTTTTTAATATTTAATAAACAATATGGAATATTAGTTATTGAAGTAAAATCAGGAGGAATAGCATTCATAGAAGGAAAATGGATTCAAACTAGATTAGACACATATGAAAAAAATACAATGAAGGATCCTTTTAGACAAGCAGATAGAAACAAATATGCAATAAAAGAGGAAGTTGAGAATATTTTAAATTTAGGGGAAGAATGTTTTATAGATAAGGCTGTTTGGTTTCCTTCTATAAAAAGGAAGAGTTTGCAGGATAATAAACTACCATTAGAAGCAAGAAAAGAAATTATATTAACACAAGAGGATTTAGTAAATCCTCTTGCATCTTTAAAAAAAGTTTTTAACTATTATCAATCAAATAGATTTACTAACATTTCAAAACAAACTGTAAAAAAAATTAAAAATATAATAATGCCTAACTTTAAGTTGGTTCCATCTGCTTCAAATATTAAAGATGAAGCTAATTATGTTTTATATCAGCTAACGAATGAACAATCAAAGGTTTTAGATTTTATATCAAATCAAAATACAGTTGCAATTGAAGGGTCAGCAGGAACAGGAAAAACATTTATAGCAGTTGAACAAGCACGCAGATGTTCTAAATTTGGCAAAGTATTATTTTTGTGCTTTAACAGATTTTTAAAAGAACATCTAAAGAAAAATTGTAAAAGAGAAAATGTAGATTATGAAACGATATCAGCTTTTTTGGCTCAATATGCAAAAGGGCAAGATATATATAATAAGGAGAATAGCATAGAAGTACTAAAAACAATAGATTTATCAAAGTACAAATATATTATAATAGATGAGACACAAGATTTTGATGAATATATTTTAAATTTAATATATTTGAAATGTATAAGAAATAAAATAAAGTTGTTAATTTTTTATGATAAGAATCAGTTAATATTTCAGGATTCAGTACCAGAAATTATAAAGAATTTTGATTGTAAATTGACCTTGTTAAAAAATTGTAGAAATACAGAGAGAATTGCGGAAAGTATAAATACAATATTTGATATTCCGTTTAATATGAATGAAATTAATGTATTAGGGAAAAAACCGGTTTTGCATTATTCTAATGATTCAAATGGATTAATAATTTCTATAGAAAAAGTTATTAGAAAATATACGGAAGATAAAATGTATAAAAATACGGATATTACAATACTTACTTTAAAAACAGTAGAAAAATCTATTTTAACGGAAATAAAAAGTATTGCTGGATACAAAATATCTACAGTTTATAATGAAAAAGATATATTTTTTACAACAGCTAAAAAATTTAAAGGTTTAGAATCAAATATAGTAATTGTGGTTGATTTTAATTTTGAAAAATATAATGATGAAGAATATAAAAGAAATTTATATGTAGCTCTATCGAGAGCTAGACAAAAGTTAGATGTTTTTACTGTGGCTTCTGATGATGAAATAAAGAGAATAGGAGATTATATAGAAAAAGATGAAAACCTTACTACTAATGCAAAGATAGAAAGAAAATTTAAAATGAGAATTTTAAAAGAATAAATAATAGAAGAAAATGTTAATTTTCTTCTATTTGCTGTTTGATGTAACTAGCATTTAACCAAAAACACTTTTTTATTGCTTGCTTTCCATCTAATGTAGGATAAGTATCTCTTGCATTTCTAGCATGAGGTCTAACATGAAGGATAGGACTTTCCGATATTTTTGGTAAATTATCATATTCATTATTTTTGATTTTTTTAACTGTATCTTCCCAAACTCTTTTTATTTCTGTGTTTAAATCTTTTTCTGGAACATTCCAAAACATTGCTTTTTTAAATATCAAGGTATCTTCATCTAAATATTGATATATCATAAATAAATATCTAGTAGTTGAAAATGTTTCATATAGTTCAGAGTCTAACCAATCTTCTTTTACTATTTCTGTATATTTAAATGTTGGAAAAGACATTGACTCTTTTGGCATACCATCAGGTTTCAATCTAATAGCTTTTATTTTTATATTAGCTTTTTCAAATTCTTCAATTTTTTCATTTACTACTTCTAACATTCCTTTTGCTAATAAATATGTAAAAGATTTATTTGATACTTGATAAGGAATATTAAATTTATATTTTAAAAATTCTATATCTTGATTGTAATAAGGTTGTAATTTACTAATTATGTATTGTTCTAAAGTTTGTTTTTTTAAAATCTTAGAGTCCTTAATAACAGATTCATATTTTTCAGTCTTATTTACTATATAGTGATTTAGAATATAAGACATATAAGAATTTTTTAAGCAAAAAGCTCTTTGCATTGCCTTTTTATCACTAAAAGGTTGCTCTCTTAAAGAATTTGCATTAGCCCCTTTAGTACAAGCACCTAAATAGTTTGTGTCTCCTTCTGATATTTCTTCAGCTTTTCCATTTTTTATTTTATCAATAATTATTTTATAATCATTTTTTATTATTTCTAAATCTTCTTCAGGAAATTGAAAAAGTTTAACATAATTTATTAAATAGTCTAATCTATCCTTATTAGGTTCATATAAATAATATATTAAAAGCATTAAAGCACATTTTTCATATACATGGCTTTTTAAGAAATTTTCTTCCTTATAATCTTTCATATAATTAATAATGGTAAGTACAAGTCGTTCTTTAGCTCTTAAATCGCCATTAGATTTTATAGTATATGGAGTAACTTTTAGTTCTACTCCAGCTTCGTTAAAGTCAGCTTCAGATTTACTATTTATATCATAGAAAAAGAAATGCTTTTCTATTAATTGCCCCAAAGAGCCTTTTGACCTGGGATTATTATAATATTCAAATAATAAACTTCTATCTTCGTTTGTTATATTAGGGTCATTTAGTAGAACATCTTTAAATGTTTTTTCTTTTAAATTTAATGCATAATTTTCTATAGATTCTTTTGAATTTTTTATATATGGTAGATTATCCATAATATTACCTCCACACTTATTATACAAAAATTTGTAGAAATGAGCAAGAATATGTAGAAGAATCTTTAAAAATATGATATAGTAACTACAGAATTGGGGGAACGAAATGAAAATGAAAGAGTTAATGGAGCAAATAAAACAATTCAATGAAGAACGAGACTGGGATAAGTTTCATAGTCCAGAGAATTTAGCAAAGTCAATTTCAATAGAAGCGGGAGAATTATTAGAATGTTTCCAATGGAATAGTGAAAATTACAATAAAGAAGAAGTCTGTGAAGAATTAGCAGATGTATTTACTTATTGTATTCAAATGGCAATGAAATTAAATGTAAATCCAGAAGATATAATATTAAAAAAATTAGAAAAAACAAAGAAAAAATATCCAGTTGAAAAAGCTAAAGGAGTTAGCACAAAATATAATAAATTATAAAATAAAAATAAATGGAAAAAAAGAGGAATGTAACTATGAGAGTAGCAGAACCAATTGTTGAAAAATTACAAGACAATATAAGCTCATTAAAAGAGTTTGAAGAGGAAATTTCAAATTCAAATGATGATAAACTTAAAGACGCTATATTAAATTTTCCTATAGTATATATACATAACTGGAAAAATAACAATGATTATGAAGTATATGTTGGTGAATCAAATAATATTTTTCAAAGAACTAAGCAACATTATAGTAGAATGACAGAAGAAAATGAATGGCAACATAACTTATCAGATGGAAAAGCTAATTTATATATTATAGGGCATGAACATTTTAATAAGTCAATGACACTAGATATAGAAAATAAATTGATACATTATTTAATGAGTGTTGAAAGTATAAAAAAAGTTCATAATGGAAGAAGTAATCCACAAAACCGTTATTATCCAATAGAAGAGTTAAATAATATTTTTACAAAAATATGGAGAAAGCTTAGAAAAGAAAATAAAGAAATATTTCCATTAGAAACGACTATTAAAGATTCTGCTATTTTTAAAGCATCACCATTACATAAACTTACAGAAGAACAACAAAAGGCTAAAGAATTAATTATAGAAAAAGTAATTAAAGCATTAAGAAATAATGAAAGAGGTCAATTAATTTTTATTGAAGGGGAAGCAGGAACTGGAAAAACAGTTTTAAATAGTAGTACTTTTTATGAATTATTCTGTAGATATGAGGAAGCAAAGAATAATAATGAAGATTTAAAAACTGAAACTTCAAACTGTTTTTTACTTGTAAATCACGATGAACAAATTACAGTATATAAACAAATTGCTGATAAATTAGGATTAACTGATAAATATGGACAAGTAGTATATAAACCAACATCTTTTATAAATAAGTATTCTGTTGATAATCCAGTAGATGTTGTTTTTGTAGATGAGGCACACCTTTTATTAACACAGGGTAAACAATCTTATAGAGGAAATAACCAATTAGAGGATATACTAAAAAGAGCAAAAGTTGTAGTTGTAATGTTTGATGAAGATCAAATTTTAACTACAGAACAATATTGGGAAGATGAGTTATTAGAAAAATATAAAAGTGAAGCAATTAATAATGGAAACTATATTAAATTAGAAAATCAACTTAGAATGCATGCTAATGAAGATGTTATAGAGTGGATAAATTCATTTACTAAAGAAGGAATTATAAGACAATTACCTAACAATTTAGGCGATTATGATATAAAAATTTTTGATACGCCAGAAGAACTAGAGAAAGAAATTGTAAAAAAATCTCTAAAAGACGAAACAAAATTGTCAAGATTAATTGCAACTTATGATTGGCCATATAATTCAAATAAAAAATCAAAAAAAGATTTCAAATATTGGGAAGTAAAAATAGGAAAATGGCATAAACCATGGAATAGGGAATTAGAGCAAGATTTTGATAGAAAGCAAAAAAGAAAAATAAAAAATCTTTCATGGGCTGAACAGCCACAAACAATTGAAGAAGTTGGTTCAACATTCACAATACAAGGATTTGACTTGAATTATGCAGGAGTAATTCTTGGACCATCTGTAAAGTATAGAAATGGTCATATAGTGTTTGATACAAAAGAAAGTTGCAATGAAAAAGCTACTAGAAATAGAACATTATCTGATGGTACTTCAAAGAAATTTGGAGAAAAATTTTTAAAACATGAAGTTAGAGTTCTTATGACACGAGGCGTAAATGGATTATATATATATGCATGTGATGATGAATTAAGAGAACATTTGAAACAATGTAGTTTCCAAGATATACAATACGAAATAAATGAACATGAAGATGAAATAGGTCTTTTAAAAGTGGCTGAAGATAGTGAAGAATATAGATATGATTAATATATGAAATGATATAAGAGGTTGTTATAACTATGAAGATTAAATGTTTAATTTGTGGAGATATAATTGAATCTAAAAGTGTACATGATTTTGTGGCTTGCAAATGTGAAAATTGCTATATCGATGGTGGTAAAGACTATTTGCATTTTGGAGGAAAAAAATTTGACAAAATTTTAATATTTTTTGATAAAGGAATAGAAGTATTAGCAAGTAATGAAGAATTGTATAGAAAAAAATACGAAGAATGGGAAAAAGAAAAGTATAAAACTATTAACAAATAATTGATTATTGTCAATGGAAATAAGTTACAGATTTAATTCAAAACAAGAAAATATATTAAATCTGTAACTTTATTTTATATACTAAGTGAAATAATATGCCTAACAAAAATTATTTACTTATATAAAACCGAAAGCACAATTGTTTTGAATAGTAGTGTCATATTAATGATTTTATATAAATTCATACAAAAAGTATGTAGAAATAATGAAAGAGATGAGATTAAAAACGAGGTGAAAAATGAAGAAAAGTAAAGTTGTAATTAATAAATCTTTTTATTTAGGTGATTTAAAAAAAGATATATTATTTTTTAATTCAATGAAGTTAATTAAAGAAAATGTAGTCGTATATGGTACTGATAGTTGTGGAAGATGTTATACTAAAAAAGATACTAATATAGAAATACAAGATATAGATATAAAAAAGGACTATATGAAAGTTTCTGCCAAATTTTCTAAGCCAGAATTTATAAATACTGATTTTAAAGAAATTAATTTAGAACAAGCAATATTAATGTATACGCAAGAACAAGAAATTTGGATAAATCCAATGTATCATTTGGATTTGTTTATGTTACCATTTCAAGTTAAAGTTTTAGGAAGAGATATACTTATATATCCAATTATAAAGATATTTGAAAATAATAGTATTATAATTAGTTATAAAATTTATATTGATGATGAAAGTAATTTTAAAGAATTTGAAAAAGTTTTTGCAGATTTTAACCGACATATTTTTGAAAGGATGACTATTCCAGTTAATTATGCACCGAAACATAAAAAAGAAAATGAAGTTCAGGCTGTAATGGATGGTGAAAATGTAAAATATATAGAAATAGATACCAAACATGAAGAATTTAGAAATATAATTAATTTCTCATGGTATTTATTAAATTTAATAAGTAAGTTAGATGAACCAATTACATTTTATGCAAGATGCTCATATTTTATTGAAAGCGACAAATGTTATCATGTAGATAAAAAGTTCATTGATACTTTATTAAAAGGAGTAATGGGAAATTACAAATATGAATTAAAAAATAGTAGTATAAATAAAGATTACAATAAATATTTTAATGAAAGAGCCAGTATTATAATAGGAAAAAATGCTGAACAATTAGAAACAGAAATTCAAGCAATTGAGGAAAGAATGATGTTACAAGTATTACAAGAAAGCCGAATAATAGAAAATTTAAAGAATGACAAATATACATATAATCAATTAAGGAAAATATATAGTAAAACATTATATGAAAATATAGAGCACAGAGATTCAAACTATGGAGAAATAGAAGATACGTTAAAGCTAATGCATACATTTATGAAAAGCAAAGAAAAAATAGAGTTTCTAAAAATAGCATTAGAAGAGAAAATTAAAGAAAAAGAAAATTACTACCAAGAAAAAACTGCATTGTTTGCACTATTATTAAGTGCTAGTCCTCTCTGCGATTACATATTTTTTCCAATTATAAATAATATTTTACATCTTGAAAAAATCTATATTTTTATTGAAAAAATAAAAATTACGCAATTAGGTTTTTTAATCAAAATAGAATACTTAAGAGGATTGTGCTTTATAATTGCAATAGGATTGATGTATCTTATATATAAAATATTTATAAAGAAAAAATAGATTAATTAAAAAATTATATAATAAGTAAGGATATAAAAACAATGATAAATGTTGAAGAATTTTTTATAGCAATAGAGCAATTACATGGATATAAAAATAATGGGAAAAAATATATATTCTATTATGATGAGACTAATAATTATAGAAAGGTCAGAATAACAGAAAAAGGGTTAAATGATTTTAAGGTTATGTTTGATAATTTTACATTGGGGGGAATTGGTTTTGAAAAATCTAAAGAAAAAGATACTAAAGAATTAATAACAAGCTTGAAATTACAAACGGGGCAAGAATTAAAATCTAAAACTTTTTTCAAAGGGAAAAATACATTTAAAGATTGTATCGAACACAAAAAATTAAATATAATACTTAATTGGATATTAAATAATGCTTATGTACATTATTCAGATATAGATTCTATTTATTTTAGTGTGATAGATATTGTTGATTCTATATGCAATAATTCAATTGCTAAATATTTTCCACAAGACCTAATAGATTCCTTTAAAGATGAATTATATGGAGCAATAAGAAGTAATTTCAAACTTTTTTTAGATATTTGTAGAAAAACAGATTATCCTAATGTAACAAACGAAAAAATAAAAATATTTTGTAAAGGATTAATTGATATTATAAATAAAGAACAAGAAAAATATACTACATTAGAATTGCTAAAAGAGTTAATAGAGCGATTTATAAATTATAATGATTTAATATTCTTAAAAGATAATGAGGCAAGAATAATAATGGAATCTTTTTATTCCTTGAGACAACAAAGATGTATTATTTTTAGAGATTCAAAGCATATATTTGATAAAGAATTAGTAGACGAACAAAAAATGAACGATGAATATATGGTTTTAAATAATGGGAATAAGCTAGAGAATTATAAGTTTTTAGATTCTAAAGATGAAGTAAATATACAGATATCAGATATTATAATATATTTAATTGCAAAATATCTAAAATTTTTGACTTATTATCCAAATAAAAATATCGATAATACTTTAAAAAATTTGAATAAAATAGGAAGAGAAAATTTAATTAGACTAATACAAATCATAAACAAATCTAATGAAGAGAATACTTTTTTCTTAGAAACAATTAATTCGCAAAAGATTAATCTTAGAAGAAATTTAATGAATCAACATATAGAAAATATGTTAGGTATTATCTATTTATCAATACAACCAATAATCAACTCAATGCCATCACAAAAACCATTCCTATAATACTTCTCATTCCAATAAACAATATAATCTAAAAAGCTAGAATTTAGTAATTCAAGTTGCTTTTCAATAAACTTTCTATTCTGTTTAGGAACACTATTTAAAATCTTCTCAGAAATCTCATCAAATTTAACAGCATGTTTTCTATCTTCATCATTAATAAAAGCAAGATCTATTTCCTCCCTAAAATCTAACCAATCCTTTAAAATATCATCATTAACTTCTCTAAAATTATTCATAATCTAAATCCTCCAAAATTAAAATTTTTATTAATAAAATTATCTTTTACAAGAGCCTAAACTCTAAGAACAAATGTACTATACGAATTGGGTAAAAATTGGGTAAAATCTTCTCAAAAAATGCCCTAAAAAAGCACAAATGTTCTATAAATCAAAACTCTTGTAAATACTGAAATACCAACAAAAACTCTAATTTTCACAAACTTACAAAAAGTGGTCAGGTCTCGCTCATAACCCGAAGGTCGTAAGTTTTTACTTTACCTACAAACCCACTGAAAAATCTCTGTTAAAGCAACTTATAGAGACCTTTATTACTAAAAAGTAATTGTGTACTGTTAAAAAACATAAAAATAAAATTTCATAAAGTTTGGAGAAAGCATATTAAAATAGTGTAATTTAATAAAATGATATTTATTATGAAATAGAAATAAAAACGAGTTTTAATAAATTAATTTCTAAAAGCATAATATAGGTTTACAATAGATATGTCACAGTAAAAATAAAAAAAGGAAATACCAA
>CAKNPW010000045.1 GCA_930990555.1 uncultured Clostridium sp.
TACAACAAATGGGGACGCTTGGGAATGGGGTGTGGTATTTTCGTTCCGCTGTCCAGAGCTTAAAGTTCACTGAGTAGACATAAATAAAAAAGCGAGAGAAAAGTCTTAAAATTTTTATTAAAAAAATTATAATAAAAATATATAAAGAAGTAGAAAATTAAGAATATACTTAAAATTTCTACTTCTTTATTAAGTTTGTTGAAATTAAAAATGTAATTAAAAAATTATCGATTAAGTAAATAAACTCCGAAATTTAAATATGTTGCAAATAATGTCCATAATAAGTATGGAACCTGTAACCATGCAGCAGTTTTATGCTTTTCATAAAATCTAGCTATCATAATAATAATTAAAATTGCAAGAATTATAATCCAGATAAAAGCAAATAATCTCCATTTTAATAAGAAGAAAGCTATAGGCCAAAGAGCATTAAAAAACAATTGTAAATAGTAGATAGAGTTTATTTTTGAATCTACCAATGAGTTACTTGCTAATATTCCATATGAAATCCCCATTAAGATATAAAGAATGGTCCATACAATAGGAAAAGTCATACTAGGTGGTGATAAGAATGGCTTTTCTAAAGAATTATAATCAATACTGCCAGAAATAAGGAAACCGACAATACCGCCAACAAGAACGGGAATAAGAATAGCCTTAAAATAAATTTTAAATTTTGACATTTCTCAAAACCTCCATATTAATAGTTTATTAAAAAGTAGGTAAAATATACTAAAATGTCAAAATAATAATTAAATTAATATAATTGACTTAAACTTAGTAGTGAATTAACTTTGTTTCTATTTTTGACATATATTTTTTAAAATTGTTTATCCGAAAACTGCTTAGTATGGTGTAAAATAATTGTTTTTTTCATAAATTTCACCAAGGATATTGTATCAAAAATAGATATAAAAATCACGTAAATTTATTGTAAAAAAAATGCTATTTTTATATAATATTTTTAATTTATAATAGGAGGAATAAAAAATGGCAAATTCAAAATTAATAGTAGTAGAAGGACCACAAGGTGCAGGAAAAACAACGATTACAGATTACTTAAGATATGCAATTCCATATACAAATTTATACAGATTGTCAGGTACTGCAGATAGTTCACCAACAGGAAAGAAGAAAGCAGAAACTATGTATAAAGACTTATTAAATTATATAAAAAATTTAGAAAATCAAAGTATTAATTTAGTATTTGATAGAACATTTTTCTCAGAAGAAAATTATTCTAGACTAAAATATAAAGAGTACTCATTTACAGATGTTTATGAAGAATTATTAGCTGATTTTGCTAAATTAGATTTTGAAATATATTATATTACTTTATATTTAGAAGACGAAAATTTATATACTAAAAGATTAAAAAGAGAGAATAAAGCCACTATAAAATATGCTAAGTTCGATATGAATAAAAGTATAATGCAACAAAGAACATATTTGGAGATGTCTGATGAAATAGAAAAGAAATATCCTAATATACACTGTTTAAAAATAGAAAATAGTAAGGATTTAGAATTAACCAAGAAAGAATTAAAAGAAAAAATAGGCTTTTAAACCTTGAGTATACATAAAAAATATAGTATAATAAATTTGGAATTTTGTTGAATTTTCTATTATACAGAAAACTCAATTTACAATATATAGAGATAGGAGATTTTAAAAGTGAATGTTTCAGATTTTTATTATGACTTACCAGAAGAATTAATAGCACAAACACCTATAGAAAAAAGAGATGAATCAAGATTAATGGTTTTAAATAGAGCAGGCCAAACTATAGAACATAAAACATTTAAAGACATAATAGAATACTTAGAACCAGGAGATTGTTTAGTAAGAAATAACACAAAAGTTATACCAGCAAGATTATATGGTAAAAAAGCAACAGGAGCAAAAATAGAATTCCTTCTATTAAATAGAATAGAGGGAGATATATGGGAATGTATTGTAAGACCAGGACATAAATTAAAACCTGGTACAGAAGTAAAATTTGGAGATGGAATATTAAAAGCAAAAGTACTAGATGTAATGGAAGGTGGAACAAGAAAAGTAGAATTTAAATATGAAGGAATATTTAATGAAATTTTAGATAAAATTGGGTTAATGCCACTTCCACCATATATTCATGAATCTTTAAAAGATAATGATAGATATCAAACTGTTTATGCAAAATATGAAGGTTCAGCAGCAGCACCAACAGCAGGGCTACATTTTACTCCAGAACTTTTTGAGAAAATAAAGGCAAAAGGAATTGATGTAGCAAATGTAACATTACATGTGGGGATTGGAACTTTTAGACCAGTAAAAGTAGAAAATGTAGAAGAACACCATATGCATTCAGAACATTTCTATATAAGACAAGAAGATGTGGATAAAATAAATAAAGCAAAGAAAAATGGTAAAAGAGTTATAGCCGTAGGAACTACTTCTTGTAGAGTATTAGAAACTATAGCAGATGAAAATGGAATGGTAAAAGCTACAGAAGGCGATACACAAATATTTATTTATCCAGGTTATAAATATAAATGTTTAGATGGTTTAGTAACAAATTTCCATCTACCAGAATCAACTCTAATAATGCTCGTTTCTGCATTAGCAGGTAGAGATTATATTATGAAAGCATATAATGAGGCTGTAAAAGAAAAATATAGATTTTTCAGTTTTGGAGATGCAATGCTTATTTTATAAGCACAGAAAATTATTAAAGATATGTTTACAATCGTAAAAATTACGTAGCTTATTATGGGAGAAAAATTATGGTTATACATACAAAAAAGCAAGTTAAAACAAAAACTATTCATAAAAAGATGAATTTGCCACAAGATTTACGAGATAAAATAGATAAATTTTGGGAAGAACAAGTAAGAGAAAATCCAAACCTATTTAATGGCGAAGTTTGGAATGTAACAAAAATGGAAGAAAATAAAGATGATATACTTCTAACAATAGAAAAAACAGATTATGCACACTACTTATATGATGAAAGGCATGGTATAGAAGAAAAATATGCTTGCCACAATCTTGCTGGAGGTACATATATTGTTACAAAAGACGGATATGCTGTTGTAGGCGAACTAGATGACACGACTTCTTATCCTAGAATGATGCAAGTTTCTGGTGGAGGCGTAGACGAAAAATATGACATAGTAAATGGTGAATTTGATTTAATAAAAACAGCAAAAAGGGAATTAAAAGAAGAATTAAATTTAGACTTAGATAATAAAGAACAAATAAAAAGTTACACTTTCGAATATATAGAAAAGCCAGAAGGAAAAAGGCATTCATACTGTGTAATATTAAAAGCATATTCAATGTATACAAAAAATCAATTAGAAGAGCATTTTAATAAGTATTATCAATTTTTAGAAGAAACAGATGGAGAAAAGGAATTTAAAAAATTACATTTTTTAAAACTGGGTAGAGCAGTAGAAGAATTGGACAAGCTAAATAATCCAAAAAGATTATATGTAAGACAACTTCTAGAAATAGAAGATAAAGGGGTGTTAAATAATGAATAAAAAAGAATTTGAAAAATATCTAGACAGCCTAGAGCTAGATAAAAAAGAATATTGTATAATAAGTGGTGGAAGTTTATTAATGCATAATCTAAAAGAAGAAACAGATGATGTAGATTTATATGTAACACAAAATTCGTTTGATAAATTAAGTAAAAGATTTAATGTACATATAAGTGGAAAGCCATTTCCAAACCATTATACTGTAAACGAAAAAACTGAGGCTGTTCTAGTTAAAGATTTACAAAACGAAAAAATATATAATATCGATGGATATCCTTGTCGTTCTATAATAGATGATTATAATTGGTATAGACAAAATGGTAGACCAAAGGATTTAGCTAGTGCTGATAAAATAGATGGTATGTTTAAAAATATAGCTAAAGAATATAATTGCAAAAAAGAAGATATCACTGAAAACGAAATATGTAAATTTGTAAATAAATAGGTTAGTATGAACATTAGAAAAGCAAAAAATAAATAAAGGAGGAACTATGAAACCAGCAGTAACATATGAGTTAATACATAAATGTAAACAAACTGGAGCAAGAAGAGGTGTAATACATACTCCGCATGGCGATATACAAACACCAGTATTTATGCCAGTAGGAACACAAGCAACTGTAAAAAGTATGACACCTGATGAACTAAAAAATGAAATAGATGCAAAAATAATTTTATCAAATACATATCATTTATATTTAAGACCTGGTGAAGAAGTAATACAAGAAGCAGGTGGACTTCACAAGTTTATGAACTGGGATAGAGCAATATTAACAGATAGTGGGGGATTCCAGGTATTCAGTTTAAGTGGACTTAGAAAAATAACAGAGGAAGGTGTAGAATTTAGGTCTCATTTAGATGGAAGAAAAATAAAATTCACACCAGAAAGTGTAATGCATACAGAAAATATTTTAGGTTCAGATATAATGATGGCATTTGATGAATGTTGTCCATATCCATCAACATATGATTATACAAAAAAATCTATGAAAAGAACTACAAGATGGGCAATAAGATGTAAAGAAGCACATGAAAGACCAGAAGATCAAGCTTTGTTTGGAATTATACAGGGTGGATTTTATAAAGACTTAAGAGAAAAATCAGCAAGAGATTTATCAAAATTAGATTTACCTGGGTATGCAATAGGAGGAATAAGTGTAGGAGAACCTAAAGAAGAGTTTTTAGACATATTGCGTTTTACAGCACCACTTATGCCAGAAAACAAACCAAGATATTTAATGGGAGTAGGAAGCCCTGATTATTTAATAGAAGCAGCAATGGCAGGAATAGATATGTGTGATTGCGTTTTACCAACAAGAATTGCAAGAAACGGAACAGCGATGACATGGAATGGAAAAGTTGTAATAAGAAATGCAACTTATGAAAAAGATTGGGGACCAATAGACGAAGAATGTGATTGTTATGCATGTAAAAATTACACAAGAGCATACATTAGACATTTAATAAAAGCGAAAGAAATTTTAGGTGTAAGATTACTTTCAATTCATAATCTATATTTCTTGACTAAACTTATGGAAAGAGTTAGAATGGAAATAGAGAATGATAATTTAGGAAACTTTAGAAAAGAGTTTTATAAAAAGTACGGATATGATACAAAAGAATAGTTATATAGGGGGAAAATTATGGATTTATTTGATAATGAAGAATTGTTCAAAGAAGAAAAAAAGAAAGTGAAGAAAAAAGGAATAATTATTATTTCATGCATAGTCGTAGCAATTATTTTAATAATTGGAATTGTTGTAGCTATGATGTATTTCCAAAGCTTGGAATGGGGGATTTCAGTTAATGGAGTAGGTGTAAAATTAAAAGATACAACAATTATAACAGATGAACAAACAGGTAAAGTATTTGTATCTATTTCAGATATTGCCCCATATGTAACAGGATATACATATTTACATGGTGAATATGGTAAGAACTCAGAAGATAATACTTCAGGGGTAGTACAATGTGCTGATGAAGCAGTAGAATTCCATGCTAATGAAAATAAAATTAATAAAATACAGTTAAAAGAAGATACAAATGACAATGAATACGGATATATGTATTTATCAGAAAAGATAAAGTATGCTAATAGCCAACTATATGCTTATGTAGAAGATTTAAATCCATTATTAAATGCAAAAGTTACTTATAATGCAGAAACAAACAAAATAACTTTATATGGAACAGAGTTTTTATATGAACAATATCAAGCATCAATTGCAAACTTAGGTTATACTTCTCTAGATCCAAGTTTTGTAAATAAGAAAGCTTTAGCATCAGACATGATAGTTGCTAAAAAATCTGATGGTTTAACAGGTATTGTAACACCAGAAGGAAAAGAAATTGCAGGACCTCGTTATACAAGTGTACAATGGTTAGAAACAACAGAAGAATTTTTAGTAGAAAGTAATGATAAATATGGAATAATAAGCGAATTAGGTCAAAGTAAAATTTCTATGAATTATGATTCTATCAAATTATTAGATAAGGATACAGGATTATACATAGTAGAAAGTAACGATAAATATGGTGTAATTAATAAGAGTGAAAGACAAATATTATATGCTGAGTTTGACCAAATTGGAGTAGATAAAAATCAATATCCAAGTGTACAAGATGGAAATCAATATCTATTCTACGATTCTATTATACCAGTAGAAAGAGATGAAAAATGGGGCTTATATAATATAAATGGAGAAGTTATTTTACCTGTAGAATATGATAGTATAGGATGTATAGTATCTTCACAACAAACAAAATCTGCAAATAATGCGTTATTACTAGAAGATTATGAAGGAATTATAGTTGGTAAACAAATGAACGAAAATGATACCAATAAGAAATATGCAGTATATAATCCGTTAGGAGAACAATTAGTAGGATTCTTATTAGATAACATTTTTTACAGAACAGAAAATGGAGAAGATATATACTATCTTGAAATGAATGGACAACAAGGAAATTTAGACGAAGTATTTAGAGCAAATGGAATTAAGAAAGTAAATACAAATGTTAATGATTCAAATTTAAATAATAATTTAAATATTAATAATGGAACATCTGATACAAATGAATTAGTAAGAAATTAAAGGAATAATTAATAGCCTCCCTAAATAGAATTTATTAGGGAGGCTTAAATTATGGAAGAAGGAATGATAAAAAAGAATGGAACAGCTATATTAAAAGGTGAGATAATAGCTTTTATAATAAATATTTTAGGATTAGTAGTTATGTCTTTGATTATGACATATTCTACTATATCAGATAATAACATACCAACCTTAGTAATAGCTGTAAATACGTTAGCAATTTTAATAGGAAGTTCAATTGCAACTATTAAGTTGGAAAAAAAAGGAATTATAAATGGTGTAATAATTGGCATTTTGTATATGCTTATCTATTTAATAATTTCATTAATATTTTCAGGAAATATAAATTTCTCTAGTAAAACTATTTTATTAATTATTTTAGGAATTATTGCAGGGGGAATAGGAGGAATTATAGGAGTTAATCTTAATAGGAAAACATAGTGGAAGAAAGAACTATTTAAACCGAAGATTTATGTACGGAAATAATAACCAAAGTTTACCAATTATAAAATTCAACTATTTAGGAAAAAATAGTTGAATTTTTTTATAATTTAAGATAGAATTTAACAAGACTATATTCAATGTTTTTAACTAAGGAGGAGAAAAAGTGAACAAAGAGGAAAAACTAAAAAAAGAGCAAAAAGCAAAGGAAATAAACAAATTGAAAGGTTTAAGAATAGCATTAATAATATTTATCATAATTTTATTATCTTTAATATCTTTTGTAGGCATATATGTAAAAGATAAAAATGAAATGTCAGATATTATTCCAGACTTCATATTAGGTTCAGATATAGAGGGAAATAGAATAATTCAATTGGATGTTGAAACAGATGAAACTATAACATTAACAGATTCAACAGGATCAGAAATTGCAAAGGGAACTGAAGAGGAACTTTCAAACCAAGGCTATACGGAAGATGTTATTACACAAAATGGTTATACAAAAACATCAGAGGCAACAAATAAAGAAGAAAATTTAACTTCTGAGAATTACGAAAAATCAAAACAAATATTAATAAATAGATTACAAACATCTGGAATTACAGATTATAAAGTAAGACAAGATAAAAACAATGGGAATATAGTTATAGAATTAAAAGAAGATGATTCAACAGATGATATAATATCAACACTATCAGAAGTAGGAAAGTTTGAATTAAAAGATTCAGAAACAGAAGAAATATTATTAAATAATGATGATGTAAAAGATGCTAAAGTTTTATATAATAATACACAAGCAGGAGTTAACGTGTATTTAGAAATAGAATTTAATAAACAAGGAAAAGAAAAATTAAAAGAAATATCAAAAACATATAATAGTAATACAGAAGTAGAGGATACAACTAATACAGTAGCTAATAATACTGTAACTAATGAAATAACAGAAGAAGATTTAAATGCTGCAGAAACAACAAATGAAGCTACAAATACAACAACAGATTCCACAACAGATACAGAAGAATCATCAAAGAAAGTAGATATGGTAATAGATGGTACTACAATAGCTCCTGGTCAACAATTTTCAGAGGAAAATACAACAGGAACATTAGACTTATTAATAGGAACAGGAAGTGCATTAACTACAGATGATGAAAACAATAATTTAGACAAATATGTAACACAAGCTCAAACAATTGCTTCATTAATAAAAAATGGTGTTATGCCAATTAAATATTCATTAGAAGGTAATAAATATATAGAATCTCCAATAACAATAGATTTATTAAAAAATGTCATCATAGCATTAACAGCTATAGCAGTAGTATTATTTATCTTCTTAATAATTAAATTTAGAGTAAATGGAATACTTGCAACAATATCTAATGTTGGATTTATTGCAGTTATATTACTAATTCTAAGATTAACAAATGTAGAAATTGGAATTGGCGGAATTATAGGATTAGGGTTAATACAATTGCTAAATTATATATTACTTTATATGTTATTAAAAGCTGTAAAAGGTAAAAAAGATAATGATAAAGTAATGAAAAATATATTAGTAAAATTCTGTATGATGTCAGTACCAGCATATATAATTGCTATTGTTTTTGCATTTAATTCATTTATTCCAATATATAGTTTTGGAATGGTTGTTTTCTGGGGAATTACAACATCAATTATATATAATTTACTAGCAACTAAAAATTTAATTATAAAAGTTGAAGAAAAATAATATGAGAGGGTGAAAAGATGGAACGCAAAAAAACTAAGATGAAAAATAAAATACTATATATTTTAATTGCAATTATAATAATTGCAGGTATCGCCGTTGGATGTACAGCAAAGTTTAAATTTAGTTTGGCATATGATGATTCTAACAGAATAGAAGTATATATTGGTAAAGATTATACAAAGTCTGATGTAGAATCTATCGCTAAAGATGTATTTGGAACAAATGATGTATTAATACAAAAGATAGAGTTCTTTAATGATTCAGTAGCTATTACTGTAAGAGAAAGTAATGATGATCAATTAAACAATTTGGTAACAAAAATAAATGAGAAATATGGAACATCTTTAACAAAAGACGATTTAACAGTTGTAGAAATACCTCATTATAGAGGAAGAGACTTAATGGCAAATTATATTTGGCCTATAGCAATTTCAGCAGCTCTAATTATTGTATATGAAGCTATAAGATTTAGAAAAATAGGAGTACTAAAAGTTGTAGCAAAATTAATAATTTGGCCACTAATTATAGAAGCATTATACTTAAGTGTTTTAGCAATAGCAAGAATACCTATTAGTTATTACACATTACCACTAGGAATTATATTAGCAGTATTAACATTAACAGTTATTACGTATAAAAATGAGAAAAGATTAGTAGAATATAATAGACAAAAAAACAAATAAGAAATATGGATTTTAGGGATGTTCCTTAAAATCCCTATTTCAGTAAGCTATTTATATAAAATGCAAAAACAGGACAAAATATTTTGTCCTGTTTTTTCACTCTGGTTATTATTTTTGTAATTTATAATAAGATTTCTTTCCTTTTTTTAGAATTGCAAATCCATCTTTAAAATCTGCATCTGAAAGTATATAGTTTGTATCAGATATTTTTGTATCATTTAAAGATATACCGCCTTGTGTAATTAATTGACGGGCTTGACCTTTTGATGGTGCAAATCCAACTTGAATTATTGCATCTAATATAGAAATATTATTTGTAACTGTTGCAGTTGGCATATTGTCTAAACTACCTTGTCCACCAAACAGAGCATTAGAAGCTTCTTCTGCTTTTTTCGCTTCTTCTTCACCATGAATTAATTTTGTTATTTCATATGCAGCTACTTTTTTAGCTTCATTAATTTTTTCATCTTTTAGATTAGAAAGTTCTTCTACTTTTTCCATAGGTAAGAAAGTAAGTAAACTTAAAACAGTTTTTACATCGGCATCATCAATATTTCTCCAATATTGATAAAAGTCATATGGTGATGTTTTAGTAGCATCCAACCAAAGAGCACCTTTTTCTGTTTTACCCATTTTTTTACCTTCTTTTGTTGTAAGAAGTTTAAATGTAAGACCATATGAATCAGAATGACCAATTCTTCTTATTAAGTCAACTCCACCTAGAATGTTTGACCATTGGTCGTTTCCACCCATTTGTAATTTACAACCATATTTATCATGTAAATATAAGAAGTCATATGATTGCATTAACATATAGCTAAGTTCGAAAAATGTTAAACCTCTTTCCATTCTTTGCTTATAGCATTCTGCAGCAAGCATTTTATTAACAGAAAATAATGAACCTATTTCTCTTGCAAAGTTAATAAATCTTAAATCTAATAACCAATCTGCATTGTTAACTATGATTGCAGCATTTTCACCTTCGAAAGATAAAAATTTAGCAATTTGTTTTTTAAAACATTCAACATTATGATCTATTTCTTCTCTAGACATCATTCTTCTCATATCTGTTTTACCAGAAGGGTCACCTATTGTAGCTGTACCGCCACCAATTAGAATAATTGGTCTATGTCCTGCTTTTTGCATATGTGATGCAACCATTAAAGAAATAAAATGTCCTACATGTAAACTGTCTGCAGTTGGGTCAAATCCTATATAAAATGATATTGATTCATTATCTAATAAATTTTTAATTTCTTCTGGATGGGTTAACTGTTCTGTATAACCTCTTTGTGTTAATTCTTCAAAAATATTAGACATAAAAAGTCCTCCTTATAAATTGATATCTATATTATTTTTTTCTTTTTTTACAGCTTTAATAAAGTCTTTATTATTCATAAATCTATTTATATTTGCTTCGTCAATTCCAGTCCCTTTACTTATATCTGCAATTGAAACATCTTCTACCTGATTAGTTAAAAAAGTTTTTAATTTTGACATTTCAAAATTATCTTTTGGTGTACAATTTGGGCAAATATCATCTACCGATGAAAAAAAACATCCACAACGTAAACATTTCTTAAAATTCATAATTAAGTTCATTCCTTTCTAGTTTTGATTATAAATTAAATAAATTTTCTAGAAGTATTCTATCATAAAATATTACAAAAAAAAACTAAATCTTACAAAAAACATATATAAATTTATTAAAAAAAGTGTTGACAATTATTTATTGTTATGACATAATGATAACGGTTATCACTTAAGGAGATGTTATGGAAAGATATAGTAAGCAAAGAGAGTTAATATTAAACGTTTTAAAAGAAAGAAACGACCATCCAACTGCAGAAATGCTATATAATGATATAATAAAAATTATGCCAACTATAGGTATTGCAACGGTATATAGGAATTTAGCAGCATTATATGAAAGTGGTCAGATATTAAAAATAGAAACTAAACAAGGGGAATCAGATAGGTTTGATGGAAATCTTACGCCTCATCTTCATTTTCAATGTTTAGAATGTAACGAAATACAAGATATCTTTTTAGACGAATGTGATAATGAAAAACTTAACGAAAAACTAAAAGAATTTGCTAATATTATCAATGCAGAAGTAACAAGTTCTAAAATTATTTTAAAAGGAAAATGTGAAAAATGCAGAAATAAGGAAATATAAATTCCATATTTGCAAATCTCACAGGTTTAGGTAACCTAACTTTGTTGTTTCAGAAAAATCTTAACGATTTTTCTTACATAATAAAATTTTATATTATAGGAGGAATAAAAATGAAAGCTTATGTATGTAAAGTATGTGGATATGTACACATTGGAGATGAAGCTCCAGAAAAATGCCCACAATGTGGAGCTAGCAAAGACAAATTTGAATTAAAAGATATGAGTGGAGATAAGGACTATGCAGATGAACACAAAATCGGTGTAGCTCAAGGTTTAGATGAAGAAGTTGTTAAAGGATTAAAAGATAACTTTATGGGAGAATGTACAGAAGTAGGTATGTATATAGCTATGAGTCGTCAAGCTGATAGAGATGGTTACCCAGAAATAGCAGAAGCATTTAAAAGATATGCATTAGAAGAAGCTGAACATGCTGCTAAATTTGCAGAATTATTAGGGGAAGTTGTTTATGCAGATACTAAGAAAAACTTAGAATTAAGAGCAGCTGCAGAGCAAGGTGCTTGCATGGGTAAAAAAGAATTAGCCACAAGAGCTAAAGAATTAGGATATGATGCTATACATGATACAGTTCATGAAATGGCTAAAGATGAAGCTCGTCATGGAAGAGGATTTGACGGATTATTAAAAAGATATTTTTCTAAATAATATTTGTCAATAATTAATATGATTAAACGAATATAGGATGTTAATATTACTCATCTTATATTCGCTTTTTATTATATAGGAAAATCGAAGATTTTTGCGTATATAACAAGTTTAAGTTACCTATATTCGTGCGATTGCAAAGCAATCTGCACATATAAAGAAACTACTTTTTATAGGTTTAAAATAGATATGTCACACCTAGAATGAAAATAAAATATTGAAAGA
>CAKNPW010000046.1 GCA_930990555.1 uncultured Clostridium sp.
CAAAATTTAAATTCTACTTTTTTCCTCGTACTAGAATTTAGTTTTTTTATTAAGGATAATAAAAAATGTTGAAAAATGTATTGTTAAGGAAAACCTTTTATGATATAATACCATCTAGTGTCAAATTCTAGGAGGTAATTATTGTGAAAGAAAGAAATTTAAGAAAAACAAATATCGTATGTACAATAGGGCCAGCAGTAGAAAATAGAATGGATGAATTAATTAAAGCTGGAATGTCTATTGCAAGAATTAATTTTTCTCATGGAGATTTTGAGGAACAAAAAGACAAAATAGAAAGATTTTTTGAAATAAGAAAAGAATTAGGTCTACCAGTTGCAATTATGTTAGACACAAAAGGACCAGAAATAAGAACAGCATTAAATAAAGCTGGAAGAGATGTAAAAGTACAATTAAAAGAAGGTCAAAAATTTACATTCTTCTATGAAGACAGATTAGGAGATGAAGAAGGTACTTCATTATCTTATAAAGATTTATATAAAGATGTAAAACCAGGAAACTTAATTTTAATTGATGATGGAAAAATTCAAATAAGAGTAGACGAAATAAAAGATAAAGATATAGTAGGAACAGTATTAAATGATGGTGGTGCAGGATCAAGAAAAAGTATAAATGTACCAGGTGTTTCTATAAAAATACCATTCTTAAGCCCTAAAGATATAAATGACTTATCAAATGGAGCAAGAGTTGGATTTGATTATGTTTCTGCATCATTTGTAAGAAATAAAGAAGATGTAGCCGAAATGCGTAAAGTATTAGACGATAATGGTGGAAAAGATGTTAAAATCTTAGCTAAAATCGAAAATCAAGAAGGAATAGACAACTTCGAAGAGATTTTAGCAGTTTGTGATGGTATAATGGTAGCTCGTGGTGATATGGCTGTAGAAGTACCATTCGAAGAAGTACCAGTTGTACAAAAAAGATTTATTAAGAGATGTAACGAAGAAGGAAAATTAGTAATAACAGCTACACAAATGTTAGAAAGTATGACAAACAATCCATTACCAACAAGAGCTGAAGTAAGTGATGTTGCAAATGCTATTTATGACAGAACAGGATGTATAATGCTTTCTGGTGAAACAGCAATGGGAGATTATCCATTAGAATGTGTAAAGACAATGGTAAAAGTTGCTAAGAGTGTAGAACCAACAATTAATTACTGGAAGAGATTTACTAAAAAAGATTGGAAAATACAAGAAGCAGATATCGAATCACATGCAGCATATACAACATGTGTAACAGCTAGAGATATCAAAGCTGATGCTATAATAGATTATACACATACAGGAAATTCTGCAAGAAGATTAGCAGGATATGGACCAGCTTGTCCAATCTTTGCTATTACAGATTCTGAAAAAGTATACAATCAATTAGGACCAATCTGGAATGTATACCCAATCTTAGTAAAAGACGGAGCAGATATTGATGACACAATTGAAAAAGGTGTAGAAAAATTAATAGAACTAGGAAACTTAGAAGAAGGAGATACAGCTGTTTTATGTGGAGGACCACAAATAATGAGCAAAGAAAAATCAAAATATGCTGTTAATAAAACAGTTGGAGGTATCTTAAAAATATAAGCAATAGGGATTTTGGGGACGTTCCTCAAAATCCCTATTTACGTTGCAAGATAAAAATATATAATGAAAATATTTACAAATTATGTAGACTGTTATATAATATAGGGGAAAAAGAAGGAAAAAGAGGAGTAAAACATGAATAAATTTAAGAAGTATCTTAAATATGTATTACTATTGGTATTACTGTTTATATTTGTCTCAGTAATGTCAAAATTAATAATAATATCAATGTATAAGCCAAAAGAATGTACAGTATTATTTGAAAATCCAAAAATAGAAGTAATAGACTCTAAAGCAACAAATGCAAATGGATATATTTATGGTTGTATAACAAATACTACAGGAAGCACAATAGAAAATAAGTTTATAAAATTAGATTGTTATTCAGAATATGATAATAATATAAATACAGGGTATGCACAAATATTTAAATTAGAGCCAGATGAAAGCCAGTACTTTACTATAAAATATAAATGCCAAGGAACAGAAAGAGTAGAAATTTCAATGTCAGATACAGCACCAGATTATTTATTAAATCCTATCGATATTGAACTTACTCAAACTCAAAAAATGGCTCTTTTAGTAGGAGGATTAATAGTAATTTATTATATGCCAGTTGGATATTTATTTGGACTTTTCCCATTTTAGTAAATAAACTTATAAAAATACTTGAAATTTTATTAATTACATTGTAATATAGTTGATAGCAATAAAAATATTATAAATTATATAAATATTTTTATTGCTATTTTAAATTTTTTGTAATATAATTGTAACAGACTTGTAATAATAATAGAAAAGGAGAGTATCATGTTTGGTTTTGGTCAAGATATAGGAATAGATTTAGGTACAGCAACAGTAATTGCATATGTAAAAGGCAAAGGTATTGTTTTAAGAGAACCTTCTGTTGTTGCTGTAGATAAAAATTCTGGAGATGTTCTTGCAGTAGGTCAAGAAGCAAGAAGAATGCTAGGAAGAACACCTGGAAATATCGTAGCCACTAGACCATTAAGAGACGGGGTAATATCAGATTATACAGTAACTGAAAAAATGTTAAAATATTTTATAAATAAAGTGTGTGGAAAATTTATATTTGCACCAAGAATTATGATATGTATACCATCTCAAGTAACAGAAGTAGAAAAAAGAGCAGTAATAGATGCAGCATCACAAGCTGGTGCTCGTAAAGTATACTTAATAGAAGAACCAATAGCAGCAGCAATAGGTGCAGGAATAGACATTTCTAAACCTTGTGGTAACATGATTGTAGATATTGGTGGTGGAACTACAGACATTGCTGTAATCTCTTTAGGAGGTTCTGTTGTTAGTACATCATTAAAAGTTGCAGGGGATAAATTAGATGAAGCAATAGTAAAATATATAAAAAGAAAACACAATATAATGATAGGTGAAAGAACAGCAGAAGATTTAAAAATAAATATAGGTTGTGTTTATCCAAAAATACAAGATGTAGAAATGGATATAAGAGGAAGAGATTTATCAACAGGATTACCAAAAACAATTACAGTATATTCTAGCGAAATGTTAGAAGCTTTAATAGAACCAGCAATGATGATTGTAGATGCAGTTCATTCTGTTTTAGAAAGAACTCCACCAGAACTTGCAGCAGATATAAGCGACAGAGGAATATATATGACAGGTGGAGGCTGTTTAGTAGGCGGTCTAGATAAATTATTACAAGAAAAAACAGGAATAAATGTAATGATAGCAGAAGACGCAATTTCTTGCGTTGCATTGGGAACAGGGAAAGCATTAGATAATCTTGATGCACTTGATGGTAAAACAAGAAAATAAGTTATTATTAAAGTATTCCAATAAAATGTATATATTTAAGAAGAATAGCCCTCTTCATTTATATATCAAGCACTTTGTTTTTTAGCGAGGTGCTTTTTTTGTATATAATTATCTTAAAAACTCACAAATTGATAGGATCAACCAATTTAACACTTTATGCCAAAGAACATATACTATATAAGAAGGTGATTATATGCAGGACTTTATACCTAATGCAATCTTATGGACACTTGCGTTATATGGTTTAATAGAAATTGCAAAAACTATAAGATATTATTTTGCTTGTACAAAATTTAAACAAGATGGAATATATTTAATTATAGCAGTTAAGAATCAAGAAGATAGAATAGAATGCTTTACAAGAAATGTAATTTGTAAATTACTATATGGAAAAGAAGAATTAACAAAGGGAATCATAATGGTAGACTTGGAATCGACTGATGATACATACGAGATAATTTCAAAATTAGCAAAAGATTATAATTTTATAAAAGCTTCAGACTGGAATGAATGTAAAGAGATAATGGATGAAATTTCAAAATAGATTTGTTAATATTTATCTAATATGATAAAATTATTGCAATAGCAGATATACTGTAGAAAAGAGGGAAAAAGTGGAACTTTCAGGACAACTAACAGAAATAATATATCAAAATGAAGTTAATAGTTATTTAATTGGAATATTAGAAAACGAAGAAGATACTATTACAATAGTAGGGTATATGCCTTTTTTAGTAGAGGGAGATTATATTAAAGTTATAGGAAATTTTGTAACACATAAAGAATATGGAAAGCAATTTAAAGTAGAAACTTTCGAAAAGGTAATGCCCAAAACGTTGGATTCGTTAGAAAAATATTTATCGAATGGTACAATAAAGGGAATTGGTCCTGCAACAGCTAAAAAAATAGTAGCAACATTTGGGGAAGATACAATAAATGTATTTAAATTCGAACCAGAGAAATTAACACAAATAAAAGGAATTACTAAAGAAAAAGCTATAGAGATGGCACAATGCTTTGTAGAAAACTGGGAGTTATGGCAAATTGTTGGTTATTTAGATAATTTCGGAATAAGCCCAGCAAATGCAAAAACTATATATAAAAAGTTAGGACCACAAACAATTGATGAAATTGAATCAAACCCATATATGTTAATAGATTTAGTAAAAGGTGTGGAGTTTGCAAAGCTAGATAAATATGCATTAGAAAATGGATTCGAGATAAACAATTATAAAAGGATTAAATGTGGAATAAAATATAGTTTAGTAAAAATTACATATAATGGTCATTGCTGTACATTAGAAGCTAACTTAATAAAATATGTTAAAGAACTTTTAAAAGTTGAAGATGATGACATAGAGCATTGTTTAATAGATTTAAATGTAAAAGAAGAAATAGTAATAGAAAAAAGAGAAGACGAAAATTGGGTATATAGTAAAGAAATATATGATGCAGAGGCTAATATTGCAAGTAAGTTAATATTATTAGATTCAGCACAAAATATAAAAAGAATAGCTGGTTTTGATAGTGAATTAGAAAAAATAGAAAAAGCAGGAAATATAAATTTATCTGCAAAGCAAAAAGAAGCTATACAAGCAATAAATTCTAATAATGTTGTAATAATAACAGGAGGTCCAGGTACAGGTAAAACAACTATCATAAAAAATGTTATAGATATTTATAAGACACATGGTAAAAAAGTAGTTTTATGTGCACCAACTGGACGAGCTGCAAAAAGAATGACAGAAATGACTGGTGAAGAAGCTAAAACATTACATAGATTATTAGAAATAGGCAAAATAGAAAAAGACAATGAATTTACTATAATGAATTATGAAGTAGCACCAATAGATGCAGATGTAATAATTGTAGATGAGGCATCTATGGTAGATATATACTTAATGAATTACCTATTAAATGGTATTTACCAAGGCACAAAACTTATTTTAGTAGGTGATACAGACCAGCTTCCTTCTGTTGGACCAGGTAGTGTTTTAAAAGATATAATAAATTCAGAGAGAATCAAAACGATATTTTTAGATGAAATTTTTAGACAAGCTGCTCAAAGTAAAATAATTGTTAATTCACATAGGGTAAATGATGGGGAATATTTCCTAGATAAAGAAGAACAAGAAGGCTTAAAAGATGATTTCTTTTATATAAAAGAAAAGAGCCAAGATATAATGTTAGATCAAATAATTTCGCTATGTAAAGGAAGACTAAAGAACTTTGGAGATTATGATTTCTTCGAAAATATTCAGATTCTTTCACCTACAAAAAAAGGATTGTTAGGAACTAAAGAGTTAAACAAAAGATTACAAGAAGAATTAAATCCTTCAAGTGATGAAAAAAAAGAGAAAAAAGTAGGAGAGGTTATTTTTAGAGAAGGCGACAGAGTAATGCAAGTAAAAAATAACTATGATATTTACTGGGAAAAAGGTAATACACTTAGTTTAACTTATGAAAATGGAACAGGTATATTTAATGGAGAACTTGGAAAAATAGTAAAAATAGATTTCTTGAATAAGCAGATAAAAATATTGTTTGATGACGAAAAAGAAGCGTGGTATGCGTTTTCTGATATGGATCAGATAGAACATGCATATGCAATAACTGTTCACAAAGCACAGGGTAGTGAATTTGATGTTGTAATAATGGTTGTAACGCAGTCTTCTGCAATGTTACTTACAAGAAATTTGCTATATACGGGACTTACAAGAGCAAAAAAATTACTTATATTAATTGGAAATGATAATGTAGTAAAATTTATGATACAAAACGCAGATACAAAAATACGTAATACAGGATTGGAATATAAACTAAAAATGATATCTTAATTTTAATTTGGGGGCAACTTAAGGAGGTATATGAAGCTTTTTAATGTGGCTCTCAATTTATTTTTTCCGAAAACATGTGGAATATGTGAAAAAATATGCACAGATTTGATATGTAGAGTGTGCAAAAAGAAACTAGAAAAAATAACAATTCCGCATAGAAAATGCTTTTTGGAAATAACAGGAATATACTATGATGAACATATGCACATTTTTAAATATGAAGGAATTATAAAAGAAAAAATTAGACAATACAAATTTGGAAATCAAGCATATTTATGTGAGTTTTTTGCAGAAATAATTAATTCTAATCAAAAAGTTATGAAATATATAAATAGTTATGATTATATAATACCAATTCCATTGCACAAATATAGGAATAGAGAAAGAGGGTATAACCAATCATTTTTAATACTAAAAACATTAGCAAAACAAAATATGAATATAATTATAAAAAATAACATATTACAAAAACAGAGAAATATAAAACCTCAAAGTACTTTAAATAAATTAGAAAGAAAAAATAACATAAAGAATGCATATACTATAACGAATAAGTTAGAAATAAAAAATAAAAAGATACTGTTATTTGATGATGTTTTTACAACAGGAAGTACCACAAATGAATGTAGTAGAATTCTTAAAGAAAATGGAGCTATAAAAATAGGTGTATTAACAATAGCAAAAGATTAAAAACAAATATTATTAACAGCTAAAAATAAGCATCTAGCTGATATACTAGATGCTAAAATTTATATTTCCATTTGACTTCCTAAAAAGCTAGCTGCAGATTGTGCAACTTTTGTCTCAACATCAGTCATTTTAGTAGAAGCTTCTTTAGAAAGTAAAATTACAGTTCCAATAGAATCGCCATTAGAAATAATTGGATATACTATTTGGGAATTATATTTCTTGTCCTTTTTATCATTTTTTACAATAGGAACAGATACATTATTATTTTTGTTGCTTGTATAAACTTCTTTGTCTTCCATGATTTGTTCAATTTCTTTGCTTAAGCTTTGTTCTAAGTAATCTTTTTTTGAAGCACCGGCAACCGCAATTACTGTATCTTTATCTGTTATGCAAGCAATATGTCCTGTCGTTTTTGCTAATGTTTCAGCATATCCAATAGCAAATTCAGATAATTCGCCAATAGGAGAATATTTCTTTAATATGACCTCACCTTCTTTATCTGTAAAGATTTCTAATGGGTCACCTTCTTTTATTCTTAAAGTTTTTCTTATTTCTTTTGGAATAACAACTCTACCTAGATCATCAATTCTTCTTACTACTCCAGTTGCTTTCATAATTTTCCTCCTTTTTACTTTGTCTAAAATTAGTATTTCTAGAAAAAATTAAATTATACATTAAAAGATAAAAATATGATAAATCTTGCAATTTACAGCATAATATAATATAATCTAGATGCGTAAAATTTGAGCTAGTTACAATATAATTAGTGGTATAAATTAAACGCAAATGAGAGGGAGAATGAAAATGAAAGCAATAGAAATAAGAAATAAATTTTTAAAATTTTTTGAAGAACATGATCATAAAATAATACCAAGTGCACCATTAATACCAATTAATGATCCATCTGTTTTGTTTACAACAGCTGGAATGCAACCATTGGTTCCATATTTATTAGGTGAAAAACACCCAGAAGGTAATAAATTAACAGATTACCAAAAATGTTTAAGAACGAACGATATAGATGAAGTAGGAGACAATAGGCACCTAACATATTTTGAAATGTTAGGAAACTGGTCATTAGGAGCATATTTTAAAGAAGAAGCTATAAAGATGAGTTTCGAGTTTTTAACAAAAGTATTAAATATACCAGTAGAAAAATTGTCTGTAACTTGTTTTGCTGGAAATGAAGATGCACCAAAAGATGAAGAAGCTGCAAAATATTGGGAAGAAGCAGGAATACCAAAGGAAAGAATATATTTCTTAAAAGAAAATTGGTGGATTGCAGGCGAAGAAGGACCTTGTGGACCAGATACAGAAATGTTCTATGATACAGGAAAACCAAAATGTTCAGAAGGCTGTAATCCAGATTGTGATTGTGGTAAATATGTAGAAATATGGAATAATGTATTTATGAAATATTTTAAGCATAAAGATGGTACATTAACTGAATTAAAACAACATAATGTAGATACAGGTCTTGGTCTAGAAAGAATGACAATGCTATTACAAGGAAAACAAACTCCATTTGAAACAGAGCTATTTGCCCCAGTAATGGACAAACTAGAAGAACTACAAAAAGTAGACAATATTAATAGTAGAAGAATAGTTGCAGAGCATTTAAGAGCAGCTATGATGATAATAGCCGATGGTGGTAGACCAAGTAATATAGATAGAGGATATATTTTAAGACGATTAATTAGAAGAATGATAAGACATTTAAATAAATTACAAATAGACTTATCAGAAACAGAAAACTTAATAAGTCTAAATATTGAAACATTAAAAGAGATGTATCCAGAGTTAGTTACAAATAAAGAAATAATTAAAAAAGTTATATTAGAAGAGCAAAATAAATTTGTAAAAACATTAGAACATGGAGAAAGAGAATTTATAAAAGCTACTAATAAAGCAAAAGAACAAGGAAAAGATGTTATAGATTCAGAAACAGTATTTAGATTATATGATACTTATGGTTTCCCACCAGAAGTAACAGAAGAATTAGCAAAAGAAAATAATATTAAAGTAGATATGGAAGGATTTAACAAATTATTTAAAGAACATCAAGAAAAATCAAGACAAGGCAGTGAACAAAAATTTAAAGGTGGTTTAGCAGAACAAAATGAACAAACTATAGCTTACCATACAGCAACGCATTTGTTACATGAAGCTTTAAGAGAAGTATTAGGAGAACACGTAAAACAAAGTGGTTCAAATATTACAACAGAAAGACTAAGATTTGATTTTACACATCCTCAAAAAATGACAAAAGAAGAAATACAAAAAGTAGAGGATTTAGTAAATGAAAAAATAAAAGAGGATTTGCCAGTAACTTGTGAAGAAATGAGTTATGATGAAGCTAAAAAATCAGGTGCCATAGGTTTATTTACTAACAAGTACGGTGATAGAGTTAAAGTATATACAATAGGAAACTTTAGTAAAGAAATATGTGGAGGTCCTCATGTAAAACATACAGGTGAACTAGGAAGATTTAAAATAAAAAAAGAAGAATCTAGTTCTTCTGGAATTAGAAGAATAAAAGCAGTTTTAATAAAATAACCCCAAAGTAGGAGAAGTGATTTAGGGAACGTTCCTTAAATCCCCATTAAAAAATAAAATTAATATGGAGGTAAAGATGGAAGATTGTTTATTTTGTAAAATAATTAATAAAGAAATACCATCAACAATAGTATATGAAGATGATGAAGTATTAGCATTTAAAGATATTAATCCAATAGCACCAGTTCATATTTTAGTAATTCCAAAAAAACATTATAATGATATAAGTGAAATAACTGAAGCTGATGCGGATATTATAGGAAAAATACATTTAATAATAAATAAAATAGCTAAAGAGCAAGGAATTGCAGATACAGGCTATAGAATAATAAATAATTGTAAAGAAGATGCAGGACAAGAAGTAAAACACTTACATTTTCACTTAATAGGCGGGAAAAAATTAGGAACAAAAATGTGTTAAAACAAAAGAAAAAATCTATGTAAAAGTATATGAAAACATACAGAAATATGTTATAATATACTTTAGATAGGTAATTGGAGGTAAAATTATGTTTGTTGATAGTAAATATAGTAAAGTATTAACTGTTTTATTAATTATTGTAATAATTGGAATTGTCGGTTTGCTAGCTTTTTTAGGATATGAAATGTATACTAAATATTTCTTAGATGAAGATACACAAGCATTTATGGATGATTATACAAATTCTTTAGGAATTCAATCCTTAGAAGAAAATAATGCAACAGGAGACTTTAATGCATTAATGGATGTAAATGCTGTTACAAATGCTAGCGGAGAAGGTTCAGGAACAGCCAAAAAATTTAAAGGATTCGATGTTGTTGGAGCAATCGAAATACCGAAAACTAATGTAAACCTTCCAATATTAAAACAAATGGGAACAAAAGCAATGAATACATCAGTAGTTCAGCAATATGGGCCAGGTCCAAACCAAGTAGGAAACACAGTAATAGCAGGACATAATTATAGAAATGGACAATTCTTTTCAAATAATTATAAATTAGAGAATGGAGATACTATTTATATTACAGATAATTCTGGAACAAGATTAAAATATGAAATATATAATAAATATGAAACTACTCCAGAAGATGCAGACTATATGGATAGAGATACTGGTGGAAAACCAGAAATATCTTTAACAACTTGTACAGATGACAGTAAGGCAAGAATTATAATTTGGGCAAGGCTTGCAGAATAATAAAAAAGGGATTTTGGGGACGTTCCTTAAAATCCCTTTTTGCTTGAAAATTAAATCCAATAGGAGGTTAATATGTCTACTACAGCAGATACATATAAAAAAATTTTGAATATTTTTTTTATAATATTATTGATAGTATTATTATGCATAGCTGGCTATGTAATTTATAAATTTATTTCTGCTAAAATTATAAATGATGATTCAGATGAATATATAGCAGAATTCACAAATGAAATTGGAGATATTGATGGCAATATAATAAGTGACGAAAAAAACGAAAATTCATCGAGTAATAAAGCAGATAAAGTAAAAACAGCTAGATCATCATCAAGCAAAAAAAACGTTAGTAAATATTATAATTATGATGTTTGTGGATATATAAGGATTCCGAAAACAGGAATACAATATCCAATTATAGCTACTCTTTCAAAACAGGCACTAGAAAAGGGTGTGTGTGTTGAATATGGACCAGGTCCTAATGAGCCAGGAAATACAGTAATTGCAGGTCATAATTATTTAAATAGATTATTCTTTTCAAAGAATAAAAATTTAAATATAGGTGATAAAGTATATATTACAGATTTATATGGTGTAACTGTAGAATACACCATATATAATAAGTTTGAAACGTCGCCACAAGATACAAGTTATATATTTAGAGATACAGGAGGTGTTCCAGAAATAACTCTTGCAACTTGTTCACGCAATGGTTCAGCAAGATTAATTTTATATGCAAAATAATAAAATAAATTATATAAAATATAGGTTTACAATAGATATGTCACACCTAGAATGAAAATAAAATATTGAAAGAGAGTACCAAAAA
>CAKNPW010000047.1 GCA_930990555.1 uncultured Clostridium sp.
GCACGAGTCTGCAAAACTCTGATCCCCGGTTCGAATCCGGGTGTCGCCTCCAAAATATACCTATTATTACGTGTTACAACGTTTTAATAGGTTTTATTTTTTCCCTAAAAATGAGGATTTTTTAATTTTTCGTTTTATTGTGTATTATATAAAATTAGAGTATCTGGGTTAAAAATGGGTTAAAACGAAAAATAAAATGGGTTAAAATTGGGTTAAAAAAATAGTTAAAATAAAAAATAGTAAAATCAGCTTATATCAACTGTTTTACTATTTTTATTTTAAAAAATTATATTATTATTTTTATAATAATTGTGTAATTTATCTAATTCTTTATTTTTAAACCTTTTTAAGATATGGGCATAAGTATTTAAAACCTGTTCAATATTATCTCCTATAATATCAGCAATAGTTTCTATACTCATTCCGTGCCTCTAAACATCTTGTAACAAAGGAATGACGAGCTTGATGTATATGGCAACCTGTTGGATTATCTTCTTGTATATGTAATTCTCTGCATATTCTTTTTAATGTTTCTGTTATTTTCTGATGTGTTAAAAAGTTTCCCTCATCATTACAAAATAGAAAATGCTGTTTATTATTAGGATTATTTTTTGAATGTTCAATTTGTTCTTTTAGTATATTCTCAATAACATCATCATTAGCAACATTAAAACTTATATCTATATATGGAGGGAGTCCTTTTCTAATTCTTTTTTTAGAGTTCTTTGTACCATTTTTTAAAATAGGTTTGTTCTTTTCTGTAGATATTGTCTTTGAGATTCTAAAATATTTCTTTTCAAAGTTTATATCGCTTGTATAATGCTTTTTATCATATCCGATTTGTAAAGCCAATAATTCCCCTATTCTTTGACCTGTAGCAAATGCAAGTTTTACAACATTTCTAAAAGTAATTGAATCCATACTTGACCTTATATCAGTTAAGTTGTCGTGTGTATTTATATAATTCATTAAAAGATTTTGTTCGTCTATTTCAAATGGACGTGCCTCTTTTGTAGGTAATGTACTAATAACTTTAACTAAATTTTTGCAAGGGTTAGTTAATACAAGATGATTCATTATTGCAAATTTATATCCTGCCTTTATTTCATCTGTTTGTTTATCTATTTCACTTTGAGAATAAGAATCTTTTAAATCATTTAAGTAATCTTGTATTTCATCTGTTGATATTTTTTGTATTTTTTTATCTGCTAAACCATATTTTCGCATTTTATCCCTAATTGCTCTATTTCTATCATCTGTACTTGTTGTTATTGCATTAGCATTTAGATTCTTTGTGTTTTTCTTTTCTAATATTTCATATAAAGTAATATTATTTGTTTCTACAAATCCACCATTCTGTGCCTGTACAATACTATCTTGAGCTTCTTCCTGTTTATCAAACCTACCTAAATATTTTCTTTTTTGTCCTCCTTTAGATGATGATAATGCAGTATGAGGAGAATAAACGTAAAATCTATCACAATCTTTTCCTTTACATTCTAAACACTTTTTACATTTTTTTGTTCCTACTCTATTATCACATATACTTCTATCTTTACATTCACTACATATTTTACACATTTTAGGCAAACGATTTTCTTTTCTATCTATCTTTTGTGTCTTGATTGTTACAGTTCCTGTTCCTTTTCTTCCTTTCGTTTTTGTTTTTTCATCTTTTCTTGGACGACCTGCCATAAATAAAACCTCCTTATTATATTTGAAATTTCCTCAAATACTTTAAGAAAGTTTTTATTGTTTTATTAATTCCTTGCTTTTTGGAACGTTTTTTGATACAATAATAATAGGCGAAAGCCTACTAAATACTTTCAAAAAGTATTTTAAAGGTGGAAAGGGAATGTAAAATTTGTTTGGCGACAGTTTACATTCTCTTTGTTATTATTGATTATTTTTATTTTCTGCATATTGTTTTTCTAGTAAATCAATAAGTTCTTTGTTGTTAGTTAAAATTTGAACAATAGCTTTGATTCTTTCATCAGAAATTTCAGAATCAATTTTTGAGATAATATCATTTTGTTCTAAATCATTTCGTAATTTTGAACGTTGAGTTAAGGCTAGGTTTTTAGAATATCGTTTAATTCCTCCAACATCAATTAAATATTGTTCTACATCTGTATAAGGAATAGGCTCGTCAATAATTCCTATTAAGTAATCTAATGAAACATTTAAGTTTTTTGCTATTCTTATTTTTACTTCATCTCTTACACTTCTTTCTCCTCTTTCATACATAGCTAGAGCAGAATAAGTAATATCATTTTGTTTAGCAAAATCTTCCCTTGATATTCCTCTTTTTTCTCTTTCTTCTTTAACTCTTTTTCCAAATATTATTTTCTTATCTTTCATAACAACCATCCTTTACACATTTTGTGCTTTTGATTTATATTGCATATTATAGCACATTTTGTGTAATTTGTCAATAAAAATTTAAAAATCTGCATATTTTTTTGCAAAAATGAAAAAACATATTGACATTTTGCACGAATTGTTATATAATATGTGCCAAGTCAAAAAGAGATTTTTATTTTTTGTCTTGATGTTGCACAAAATGTTACATCGTAATTTGTAAATGAAAGTAACTTTTTTATTTTAAATTTTTATTGCACAATTTGTGCAATAGACAAAAAACTAAAAATTCTATTGAATAATTAAGGAGGTGTGCTATATGGAAGAAACACAAGGATTAACGCAAATATTAACAGTTGAGGACGTACAAAAAAATCTACATATTGGTAGGAACAAAGTATATGAGGTGTTTGCAAGAGATGATTTTCCTGCATTAAGACTAGGAAGAAAGTTCGGTGTTGATAGAATCGCGTTCGAGCAATGGAAAAAATCAAGAAGAGATTAAAAAGTAGACTATTACTTACTACTTTATGTGATGTACAAAATATCTTGTTGTTAAATAGAAAGGTAGGAATTTTATATGAAGAAAAAAGAAAAGAATAATATGGTAAAAATTTTAGGATTAATATTAGATAAAAATAATAATTTTTATATGGAAATAGAAGACGGTAAATATTGTGAATATATTCCCACAAATATAAATATAAGAGATATATTTAAAAAGGCAATTATACATATATTAAATGATTTTAAAGTTAAGTTTACAACAAAAGAAATAGAATATTTTTTAGAAGTTTTGATTCAATCTACAGAGTATGGTTTACCAATTACAGAATTGTATAGAGGTTTAATAGATGTAGAAATAGACGACTATTTAAAAATGAAATTTGACACTAAATCAAGTAAAAGACATTTTGGGAAAATTGATAAGGTAACATTACAAAATTTTTTAGAAACTGACTTCAAAAGGATTGCTGTTAAATATATTACTTTGCACGAATATATGTATTTTATTAAATATTATACCGTAACACTTGATAAACCAATAATATTAAGGAAAAATGGTCAAAGAATTTGTTTAGAAAGAGTAAAGAAAATATAGGAATTGGAGGAATCTAAAATGTTAGAACTTAACATCATTCTACTGCTTATATCATCACTTCTCATCTACACAACAATAGTTACATTATATATAGAAGTAAATTACATATCAGTAGTAGCAACACATCTTAAAACGTTTTTCCTAATAGGAGGAAATAAAGTCCCCCCATTCTGGAGGGGGAAACAAGGGTGTTAAAAACTGTAATGATGAAACATATAAATCATTACTTTTAAAAATAGTTTATGTAGAAATGGAGGAAATAGTTATGCAAAAAAATAATGAAAAACTACTAAAATGTAGTATTTGTAAAAATCCAATTGAAATTAATGCTTATGGTTGGAAATACGGAAATAATGCACAACCTATAAATGACGGCAGATGTTGTGATTTATGTAATCTTATGTACGTAATTCCAGCAAGAATTAAATCATCAAGATTATAGAAAGTAGGTTAAAAAAATGAATATAGACAAAGAAATAACTGAAAAAGACGGAAAAACATATTTTAGTAAAAAGGCTTGTTTATTACTAATGCTAGATAGTTACTTATTTCCTTATATAGACGAATACAAATCCTATCTTACTTGTAAACGAAAAACGGAATATATGGCTTTGCTATTAGCAACAAAAGGATATTGCAAAAATAAAAGTGAGGCAATGCACGAAATAGGAAACATTAAAAATACAGATACATTATTAAAATATATTGATAAAATAGATAAATATATAAGTGATGAAAATTTGCTTGATATATTATATTATTAGGCAACTGACGAACAATGAGGTTGGCTCGTGTTTGTGGAAAGGAGCAAATAAAATGACTTATTATAGTTATAGAGGAATAACAAGACGATTAAATAAAATAACATATCATTTAGTAACAATATCAGAAGTAAAAGATTATTTAATAGATTCAGGATATTTAGCAGAAAATGAACCTACATATAAAGCACAGGGGTTATTTTATTATAACAATAAAGGAAGAATACAATGGTCAGAAATAGTTGTACAAGAAATTGAAAATAAATATTTTGAAAAAATATAAAAAGAAATGGCTTTTATAAGTCATTTCAAAAATACAGAAAATCTAATTTGTATTTTATTTTATCTAGCAAGTAAATATTATCACAAATTAGATTCTTCTGTCAAATTTATAAATAAGTAATTATAGGAGAATTTTAAAATGGAAGAAAACAAAGAAATAATTGAAATTAAAGATATGTTTGTAAAATGTAATGAAAATGGAGATATACAGTTAAGAATATTACCTGTAAATGTTCCACCATATATAGTTGATACAGCCTTTAATATAAAATCATTATTAAAAGGAAAAGTAGAAGTAACAGCAAAAAAATTTAAAGACACAGGAACACAAGAAATATTTAAAACATTTATAAATCAATTTATAAATAAAGAATACAAAAGAGTTACATCATATTTAGATGTATATGTTCTAAAGAATTGTGATATTCAAAAACCTATTGAAGTGAGAGGAGTTCCTAAATTAGAAATTGAAAATCTCGCAAATGTATGTATAGAATCGCTTTTTAATTCAATGTATGATGAAGAACTAGAAACATATATTTTGACAGTATTTTCGGGGAAGTTTATATATATAACTCAAAAATACTATATACCTACAGTTACAGAAATTTGTGTAAAAGATACAATAACTAAAAATACAAAAAGAGTTACTTATTATAATTGTGAAGATTGTATTCAAGAACATCATTTAAAAGGATTAGTAGGAAATGTAATGATTAGATATTTCTGTGATGATTGTAATTGTGAAATTAAAGAAGATAAGGCAATCCAATATGGAGATAAAAAATTATATTATCATCATAATTGCTTAATGGCAAAATTAAGAAAGAAAAGCGATTTAACTCGTCAAGATATAGAACAAATTATAAATGACAACGAAATATCTCTAAAGAAATACTATTACTGTAGTAAATGCAGTAAAGCAATTAAGGAATGTGCAATTAAGTATGATAAGAAAATGTATGATGTAATTTGTTTTAGAGAATTAATAGAAAAGGAAAAAGGATATAAGCTAACAGATGAAGAATTTGATGAGATAGTGAATGATTATTTAATGTAAAGAAAGGTGGGAAATAATTGGATTCAGTTGACTATTATTTAATACAAAATGCTAAAGAAAAAATCAAAATTATGCAAAATGAAGATATTAAATTTTGTGATTATATAAAATTGAAAAAACAATTAGAAAAAATAGAAAAAGCAATGGTATCAGATTATTTCTCTTGTAATATATCACTAAAAAAAGAACCTTATAAGTTTGACTTATTTAATTGTGAATGTTCGACAGGTAAGACATTTTCTGTAGTTACTAAAGTTGTCTTATTTTTGGAAAAATGGGCAATAGACATATATAACCCAAAAGGAATGTTGTTTGTAATGCAGAATATTGCTCCTTGTAAATATTATGTAAATAAGATAAATAAAGAGTTATTTGACAATAATATAATTGCAGAAACAGTTGATTCAGATATGGACGATGTTGAAATAAAAAATAAATTAAATAGATACCCTGTTATATTCTTAACCCACGAAAAGTACAAGGTATTAGCACAAGATGAAGAAGAAAGAAAGCAATTTTCTAAAGATAGAATTTTACTTGTAATTGATGAATTTATTAATATGAGTAAAAAAATTTGGATAGATAATATAGAATACGAGAAATTAATAGTAGTATTTAAAGATGACGAAATAAAGGAAAAATTTAGAAATGCTACAAAAGAATTGAAGGATTATTTTGTATATTTAGAAAAAAACGGTCAAGATAGAGATAAAGAATTACATATAAAAAATTTCAAAACAGACTATTCCTATATATTTACAGAAATTGAAAAAATAAAGCAATATATAAAAGATAACTTTGATGACCAAGATTTAATAGACTTTTACAATGCAAATAAGAAAAGGTCAATATACAATGTATTAGATGAAGTAAAGGAATTTTTTGGGGGAACTAGTATATTAGAAAGTGGAAAACTATATACAGTTAAAAGAAATCTACAACTATGGGGATTAAGTAAAAATATCATTTTGGACGGAAGTGGAACATTAAACTACGCATATTATCTACAAAGAAATAAAATAAATTTTAGATTAGAGAAAGATTATAAAGTATTAGACCATAAAAATTTTACAGTAGAGCATATTAAAATTAATTCTACCAAAACATCTAAAAACAGATATTCTAATTACTACAATTTATGTTATAAAATTCTGTGCGAACTAGGGATTGATAAAACACTTGTAGTTTGTAGAAAAGAAGAACATCAAGACAAAAACGGAAATGAAATCACAAAATATTTTGATGTTCCCTTTATAAATCATTGGCAAAACTTTTTAGGCTCAAATGTATATGGAGATTTAAAGAATATGCTAATTGTAGATACCTTTAATATGAGTGAAAAAGACTACATACTAGAATATTTATATTATTCAAATGAAACATTAAAAGATGATGAAGATATAAAGGTTCTAACTAAAGATAATCATAGATACTTTACAAATAAAGAAATAGAAGAATATAAAAATAGGAGAATTGCTAATGAATTCTATCAAGCATTTAAAAGAATAAATAGAAAGTTAAATTATACATCAAGAATTGTTATAATTACTATACATACAGAGGCTGTAATGTTAGCTTGTGATATGTTAAAAAACTGTGAGTATAAAGATATAACTGATAAGTATAAGGAAATGCTCGAATATAAAGAAGAATATAAGCAGTCCACTAAAAATAGTGATAGAATAATAAAAGCAAAAGAAATTTTAAGCGACATTATAAATAATAACTTTCAATATAAAGATATTGTTAGAATTGAAAATAACAATAAAATAATACCAAAACAAAGATTAAGAAATTTATTAGGAATTGAGTCAGCACCTAATTTTAGACGTGATGTCTTGTCAAAAAAAGATTTCAAGAACTTTCTCGATGAAAATAGCATTGAAGACAAGGGGCAAAACTTAATAATACATACCAAAACGTAGCTTTTAGGATAGCGACTTCGCCAGTCGACCACCTACACTTCGCTAACGCTCCGTTAAACGGTGGTGGCTTAATGTCTTCGACATTAAAATTAGGAGTTCCTTTTGATATTCTATACATACTCATTTATAAGTTATAAAGTTATCATTTAGTTATTATCTTAATTAGAAGATGATAACTTTTTGTGATTATAAAATATAATGAATTAATAATATATGATTTTGGGTAGTAAATTGTGTAAAGAAAGCGTAAGCAGATTCTAAATGCACCGTGAGCGAAAGCGTAGGTGCTGTGAGCAATAAAGCGTTAGCTTTTTTGTGATACTCTACCCAAAAGCTACGTTTTATATAAGACTTTAAATGATTTATTCTCTTTTAAATGCCGTATTTTAAAGAGAAATAAAAGAATTTAATTAAGCTACAAAAGAGTGTATTATATTTCATTATATATTTTATTTCCTGATTTACTTTCCTACTTTTTACATAATCTAAAAAAAATCCTTTTATATCAATAAAAAATCAAAACTTAAAAATTTTAATTATTAAATACGTTACTATACAACTATTTAATAAATTATCTCTAGTATAACAATACTAACTACCACCAACAAACACATATATAATTTTATTAAAATATTGATATATCAATTAAAATTTAAAAATTTTGATTATTTTTTATGGATTTAAAACCTTTTTTTGAGTTTTAAAACCCCACTTTTAGAATTTGAGTGTTTACTCTATTGTAGCGTTATTAGTGGGTCGATATAGATGTGCGATAACCCTATATATATCAACGTTTTTAGTCGATTATGTAAATATGCCGTATCCTCTCAAAAAATTAAAAAATTTTTATAAAAAGTATTGTTTTTACGTAGCACACGTGATATAATATATGTAGAGTAAGAAAGGAGTTGAAAATGGCTAAATTACAAGAGATTAAAGATAAAGACAAAGATGGAAATTCTTATGTCAAAGGTTATAGAATAGCATTAAATACTAAAGGAATAAAAGCCACAGGATTTAAAAAAAATGATGAACTTGATGTTGAATATCAAAAAGGCAAGGTAACTATAACCAAAAAAGAAAAATAAAAGATGTAGTGTCAGTCGCCAAACTAAACCACTACATCACAGGTCGAATAACTTATTGAAAAGTCATTCTATATTTATTATAGATGAAAATACTCCACTTTTCAATAGGTATTCAAAAAATATTTATTGAAAGGTGGATTTTATTATGAATAAATTTAATTTATATGTAGGACTTAACGACAAAGATACAAAGACACAGGAAATATCAACTATAGAGGCATACAAACTAATTACAAATATCATAGTAGCAAATGATGTAGACGGATTTACAATACTTGAGGCAAATGGATACTATGTTCACGAAGATAAGTCAATCAGCATAGAAAAAAGCCTAAAAATTGAGATGATGTTCATTGATTTAGAAGTAGTACAAAACATAATCAAAGACATTAAAAAAGCATTAAATCAAGAAAGTATCATACTACAAACAGAAAAAATCAAAAGTGAATTAGTTTAAATGTTTAAAGGGCTTGTGGTACAAGCTACAAGCCCACTATAGAAAGGATTGATATTTTATGTTATTAGATGAAATTAAAAAAGAATGTAAAGTTGTTATAAACGAAGAACATCAGGGAGAAGAACTATATTTTGATGAAAAGCCTACAAGTGAAGTTATTACAACATTAAAGGAAAATGGCTACAGGTGGCACAGAACAAAACATTGTTGGTATAGAAAATTGAATTACACAGAAAAAAGACAGATTAAGCAGGAACAAAAAAACTATTTAGGTGTGAAAGTTGGCGATATATTCCACTATTCGTGGGGATACGAACAAACAAACGCAAACTATTTTCAAGTAGTAGCTTTGAAAGGCACAAAACAAGTAATTATAAGAGAAATCGGATATAAAACAACAGAAACAACAGGACTAGACAGCTACAGAGTAGCACCTTGCAAAGATAGATTTTTACAACATAGTCAATTTATTAAAGATAATGACATTGGAGCAGTAAAACAAGTAAAAGGATTACAAAATGGAACAATATACATAAATATTGAAAGTTTCGGTTTCTGTAGTTTATGGGACGGAAAAGATGATTTGATGACTTGTTACTATTAAAATTTATGGGAGGTTTACTCCTCCCTA
>CAKNPW010000048.1 GCA_930990555.1 uncultured Clostridium sp.
CGATTTCTCATTTCTAATGTTATCCTTCTATAACCATAACGTCCTTTATTTTCATCAAATATTGATAAAATTTCATCTTTTTCTACTTTATATTTATCTTCTTTTTTCATAATAATATATATGTTTACATTTACTAACTACATAATCTCCTGCTAAATTAAAATGAAATGCTGTTTCTTGACATGATAAATGGTTTTCATGCATATATTCTACCACATTCAGTTTAAAATCTCCACCATAACTTGATTTTTGATTTTTCATTAATCCCGCATATCCATTTTCTTTGTATTTTCTAACCCATTTAAGTACAAGGGCATATGCTACACAAAAGTGGTCGGCTGTGGTTTGATATCCAACATTATTATCTAAATAATATTTCACAACTTCTAATTTAAATTCACTCGAATATTTACTCATAAAAAATGAACCCTCCTTGTTAAACTTTTTTTGTCTAATAATTTGGGTTCACTTCAAAAAGGTATGCCCTGTTTTTTATAGTATAGGAAACACTATGAAAAATTTTTGTTTCGCAACATAAAGTGAAACCAAATAAGTAGTAATTGTATAATATAATTGAAAAGCAAAGAATAATGAGGTATAATATACAAGAATTAAGTATAAATATTAATAAGAAGAAAAATAAGAGGAGTAACTATGAACAATATTAAAGTGTATGCTTTTGTAGGACCATCTGGAACTGGAAAAAGCTATAGAGCACAAATGGTTGCGAATGAAAATAATATACATTATATAATAGATGATGGGCTTTTTATAAATGATAATGAAATAATCGCAGGTGAATCTGCTAAAAAAGCACCAACTAAAATAGAAACTGTAAAAAAGGCATTATTTTTAAAACAAGAACAAAAAGATGAAATAAGGAAAGCAATAGAAAAATATAAGCCAGAATCAATTTTGATATTAGGAACATCTGATGGTATGGTAAATAAAATAGCAGCCAATATAGGTTTACCACCAATAGAAAAGATTATATACATAGATGAAATTGCAACTCCAGAAGAAATTCAAGAAGCTAGAAGAAGTAGGATAACAGAGGGAAAACATGTTATACCAGTTCCAACATTCGAGATAAAAAAAGATTTTTCGGGATTTATATTAGATCCACTTCAAATATTTAAATTTAAAGGTAGAAATGATAAACCATATATATCAGAAAAATCAATAATAAGACCTACTTTTAGTTATTTAGGGAATTTTACAATTTCAGATACAGTATTTAGACAAATTATAGAATATATAGCTAAAAAGGATCCAAATATATATAATATAATAAGAACAAGAATAGATAATCATCCAGAAGGACCATATGTATATATAGAACTTAGTGTTGAATATGGCGGAAATGTTAGAAATATTGTAGATAATTTTAAAAATAAAATAATAAAAGAAATTGAAAAATTAACAACAATGCGAGTACAGACAATTAAGATAATAATAAAAGATATACATATTAATAACGAAGAAAATAAATAGTGGAAGGTAGAATGAATATGTCATATATAGTTGCAATTGATGGACCTGCGGGTTCAGGAAAAGGCACAATAACTAAATTAGTTGCTAAAGATTTGGGGTTAGTAAGTATAGATACAGGAATGCTTTATAGATGTCATGCTTTAGCGGTACTCCAAAATAATATAGATGTTTCTGATGAAGAAAAAGTAGAAGAAATATTAGAAAAAATAGATATAAACCTGAAGAATACAAATAATAAACAATCAGTATTTTTAAATGGGGAAGATGTAACCACAAAAATTAGAACGCCAGAAGTAACTGGAATAGTTTCTAAAACATCTAGTATTTTAGGAGTTAGAGAGAAGATAACAAAATTAGAAAGAAGAATTGGCTATGAATGGTTAAAAGAAGGTAAGAACATTATAATGGAAGGACGAGATATTACTACTGTAGTTTTTCCAGAGGCAAAAGTAAAAATTTATTTGGATGCAACACCAATAGAACGAGCTAAAAGAAGATGTAGACAAAATAAAAGAAATGGAATTAATCAGACATTTGAAGAAGTCTTACAATCGATAATGGAAAGAGATAAAAATGATATGAATAAGAAAGTAGGAGCATTAAAAAAAGCTCCAGATGCTATATATGTAGATTCAAGTAAGTCAAGTGTAAATAAAATTAAACATAAAATAATAAAAATAATAAAACAAAAAACTAAGGAGAATAAAAATGGAAATTATAAAAAGAATATTAAGGGTAATAGTTAGAACAGCAATATATTTATATTGCAAAGTCGTATATAGGTTAAAAGTAATTGGAAAAGAAAATATTCCAAAGGAAGGTCCAGTAATATATTGTGGAAACCATAGAAGTTATTTGGATCCACCTTTAATCGTAGTAACAGCAGGAAGACATGTTAGGTTTATGGCAAAAGAAGAATTAACTAAAAATAAATTTTTAAAATTTTTGGGTTATGTATTTGATGCTATATATGTTAAAAGAGACAATAAAGAAATTGCAGCCTTAAAAACAACATTAAAAGCTCTAAAAAATAAAGAAAGTATAGCAATGTTCCCAGAAGGAACAAGAAATGGACTAGAAAAAGGAGAAGGGATAAAAGAAGGAGTAGCATTTTTCGTATTACAGACAGGTGCAAAAGTACAACCAGTTGGAATAGTAGGAGGAGAGAAACCTTTTAAAAAAGTATATGTTAATTATGGAAAGCCGTTAGATTATAGCGATAAAGTTACCAAAAAGCCTTCTAAAGAGGAATTAGAACAAGTAAGTAAAGAGATAATGGATAACATAATTATGTTGACAAATATCAAACAATAATATATAATATTGTCAGTTTACTGCAAATAGGCGTTTTTCATTTATGAAAAACGCCATTTATAAAGATAAACCAAACGAAAGAGAATGTTACAAGGTAACAAAAATTTAGGAAGGTGAAAATATGTCAGAACAATTAAATTTTGAACAAATGATTGAAGAATCAATGAAAAATATAAATGTAAAAGAAACAATAGAAGGAATAATAATAAATATAAATAAAAAAGGCGAGATAATTGTAGATATTGGGTATAAAGCAGATGGAATAATTCCAAGAAATGAATATTCATATAATGAAGTTGCAGACCCTAATAAGGAATTAAAAGTCGGAGATAAAATAACAGCAGAAGTAATAAAAATGAATGATGGTGAAGGTAATGTATTACTTTCTACTAAGAGATATAAGATGAAAGAAGCTCAGAAAGAATTAGAAGAAAAATTTAAAAATAATGAAATTTTAGAAGAAAGGATTACAGAAATTACAGACAAAGGCTTTATAATTTCAAAAGAAGGATATAATATATTTATTCCACTTTCTTTGTCAGGAATAACAAGAAATGAAAATATAAAAGATTATAAAGATAAAGTAGTTAAATTTAGATTAATAGAATGTAAATTCAGACCTAGAAGAATAATAGGGTCAATAAAAGCAATTTTAGATGAAGAAAGAAATAAGAAAATAGATGAATTCTGGAACGAAGCAGAAGTAGGCAAAAAATATAAAGGGAAAGTTACAAGTATAAGTACATATGGTGCTTTTGTAGATTTAGGAGCAGTACAAGGTTTATTACATATTTCAGAAATTACATGGAATAGAAATACACCACCTAACGAGATTTTAAAAGTAGGACAAGTAATCGATGTAATAGCAATAGATGTAGACAAAGAAAATAAAAGAATTAAATTATCTTATGCAGAAAAGGGACCAGACCCTTGGAAATCTGTAGAAGGTAAATATAATATAAATGACATTTTAACAGTAAAAGTAGTTAAAATGATGCCTTTTGGAGCTTTTGTAGAACTAGAGCCAGGAATTGAAGGGTTAGTACATCTTTCTCAAATATGTGAAAGAAAAATAACAAAACCAGAAGAAGAATTAAGAATAGGACAAAAAGTAAATGCAAAAATAATTGATATGGATTTAGCAAATAAAAGAATCGAATTATCAATAAGAGAATTAGAAAATACATCAAACGAATATAAAGAATAAAGGAGTAATAAAAATGATAAACGAAAATATTAGAAACATAGCAATCATAGCCCACGTAGACCATGGAAAAACAACATTAGTAGATGCATTATTAAAACAAAGCCATGTATTTAGAGACAACGAAAAAGTTGACGAGAGAATTATGGATTCTAATGCATTAGAAAAAGAAAGAGGAATAACAATTCTTTCTAAGAATACAGCAGTTATGTATAATGGTGTAAAAATAAATATAGTAGATACACCAGGACATGCTGACTTTGGTGGAGAAGTAGAAAGAGTTTTAAAAACTGTTGATGGAGTTTTATTATTAGTTGATGCGTTCGAAGGACCAATGCCTCAAACAAGAGAGGTTTTAAAGAAAGCATTATCTTTAAATTTAAAACCAATAGTTGTAATAAATAAAATAGATAGGCCAGGAGCAAATCCATCAAAGGTATTAGACCAAGTACTAGAATTATTTATAGAATTAGATGCAACAGATGAACAATTAGAATTCCCAGTAATTTATGCTTCAGCGAAAAACGGAATTGCTAAAATGAATATGGAAGACAGCAGTGATAATATTAATTGTATATTTGAAACAATTATAAAAGAAATAAATCCACCTGCTTGTGATGAAGAAGGACCTGTTCAAATGCTAGTATCTAATATTGACTATGATGAATTCATAGGAAGAATGGCTATAGGTAGACTAGAAAGAGGAATATTAAAAGTTAATGATCCAGTAGTTATTTGCAAAAAAGATGGAAAAATGGAAAATGCAAGAATAGGAAAAATTTACACACATATGGGACTTAAAAAAGTAGAAGTTCAAGAAATAGGTGCAGGTGATATTATCGAATTATCTGGTATTCCAGACATTAATATTGGTGAAACAATATGTGATGTAGAACACCCAGAAAAAATAGATTTTGTAGACATAGATGAACCAACAGTTACTATGACATTTAGTGTAAATGATGGACCTTTAGCTGGTAAAGAAGGAAAATTCATTACTTCAAGACATTTAAGAGATAGATTATTTAAAGAGCTTGAAAGAAATGTAAGTTTACGTGTAAATGAAACAGATTCTGCAGATTCATTTGAAGTAGCTGGACGTGGAGAATTACATCTATCTGTATTAATCGAAACAATGAGAAGAGAAGGTTTTGAATTCTTAGTATCTAGACCAAAAGTTATTATAAAAGAAATTAATGGTGTAAAGTGTGAACCAATTGAAAGACTTGTAGTAAATGTACCAGATGATTGTATTGGTAGTGTTATAGAAAAATTAGGAAAAAGAAAAGCAGAAATGATAAATATGGAACCAGCAGAAGCAGGTCATACTAAAGTAGAATTTAAAATACCTTCAAGAGGTTTAATTGGTTATAGAACAGAATTCATGACAGATACAAAAGGTAATGGTGTTATGAACCATGTATTCGAAGATTATGAGCCATATAAAGGAACAGTTGTTGCAAGAACAAGAGGAACAATTGTAGCTTTCGAAGCAGGAACATCTATAACATATGGATTATACAATGCACAAGATAAAGGTGATTTATTCATCGGACCAGGTGTAGAAGTTTATGAAGGTATGATTGTCGGTATAAATTCTAGGCCAGAAGATTTAGCAATAAATGTATGTAAAGAAAAACATTTAACAAATACAAGAGCTTCAGGTTCTGATGATGCATTAAGATTAGTACCACCAATTCAAATGTCATTAGAAAAAGCTATAGAGTTTATTCAAGATGATGAATTGGTAGAAGTAACACCAAAAAGCATTAGACTAAGAAAGAAAATACTAGATACAAAAACTAGAGAAAGAGAAGCAAGAAGAAAAGTTAAAGAAGACTAAAAGTAAGATAGGGATTTGGGGACGTTCCTTGGAATCCCTATTTCTTTGGTTTGATAATTAAAGGAGAAGGTATATGAACGAACAAGAGTTAAAAATAATAAAAGAAAAAGCGTTAGAAGACCATATTCCAATAATTATGGATGATACTTTAGAAGTAATAGATAAAATTTTAAAAGAAACAAAACCAAAAGCAATATTAGAGATAGGAACTGCTGTTGGCTATTCTGCTATGTGCTTTTCAAGATATTTAGCTGAAGGTGGTAAAATAGATACAATAGAAAGAGAACATGAAAGAGTAGAAGAGGCAAAGATAAATATACAAAAGGTAGGAGTAGCAGACAAGATTAATATTTTAGAAGGAGATGCAGTAGAAATATTGCCTACATTAGATAAAAAATATGATGTTGTATTTATAGATGCTGCAAAGGGAAAATATCCATTCTTTTTGGAGCAAGCTAAAAGAATGTTAAACAAAAATGGAATTATTTTTGCCGATAATATTTTATATAAAGGTTATGTTATGAGTGATTATAACAAACATAAACAAAGAACTGCTGTAAGAAATTTACGTGAATATATAAAAGAAGTAACAGAAGATGAAAATTGCACAACAGAAATATTAGAAGTTGGAGATGGACTAGCGATAAGTAGATTTTAATATTTAGAAGTATTATATTAGGTTAGTTAATTATTACCAACAAAAGGAATAAATTCTTTGAAAAATATTATATAAATAGGAAAATAAAAATGACGTAATTTAAAGTATTGAATTATATTTACTACTTTAAATTATGCCATTTTTAAGTTTGCTTTATAAGATATTATATAATTTTTATCGTAATTGTATAGCCCTCATTTGCATAAATTCATCAAAGTTTATACCAAAATAATATTTGAAATTAGCCTCAAAACTATCTAAGACTAGAATATCTTTTCTTGATTTCTTGTCAAATTCAAAATGCATATATTGTGGCATAAAAAATTTGGCAGAATTTTTGCTAGATATTTTTGATAAAAACATATCTCTATTATTTTTATATACAGAAGCATGACCAGCAGTACCTGTCTTTTCGGTTTCTCTCATTCGAAATGTTTTTATTTGCGTTTCACGATAAAATTTAATATCCTGATCTGGAACATGAACAATACGAGTTGCATGTAATGATGAATAACCATTTTTTTTAGGTTCTGCTATATAATCTTTTCTTTTTCTAGAAAGTTCAGTTATATTTGGATCATGTGTAACTAAAAAATTTCCCATTTCGTAAGCCTTTTGAATTAATAAATCTTCATCTGTTTTACCATCTACAGCTAAGATAATTATTTTGTCTCCAAATATATCTAAGGCTTCTCCTTTTTTATCTAATTTTTCTATATAGTTATGTTTAGATTTTACTCTAGACATAATATAAAAATCTACGTTTTTAAAAGCGTCTTGTAAACTTGTATTTTCTGCTTCTAAATTTTGGATATAATATTTAAGATAGTTATTTTTATATGTATCATATAATTGAATTAATTGGTTTTTTGTTTCTAAAGCTGTCCTTTGTTCTGGACTTAAAATAAATCTAGTAAGCCCTATTCTTGGAGCAGGAACGGCAAGAATCTTACTACTTTTATCAGCTTCTATTGAATTTGTCTTTTGAGACAATGATATCACCTCTATAATAAAGTATATTTGCGCGCGAAGAATATTATACCAAATTTTACAAAAAAGAGCAATAAAAAAGGGCATAAATCGTTCGACCTATACCTTCAAAATTCGACATTATAATACACCTAGATATTTTAAACTAGAGAAAATAGTATCTATAATTAAAATCATTGGCATTAAATATATAAGGACTTTTAAAATATATGTTGGAATAGCAGTTAAGGATTTTTCTATTTTTTTGGAGAAAAATGGATGAATATGATTAATAAATAATAATCCGATAAATCCCCATGCTATTGTATATAAAATACTAATTCTACCATTCAAATTAAAAAAGTCATATGTATAATCCCACCACTTAGCAGCAAAAATTGCATCTAGTGCAAAACCTACTACATATTCAAAAGCAGAGAAAATAAAAGCCGAAGCTAAAAATAATTTAATAGAATTCTTCTTATATTTACTAATAAACAAAATCATTAAAATTGCTCCAAAACCATAAATAGGACAAATTGGACCAAGCAAGAATCCGCGGTTTGTGAAATGTCCTAATACAAGTAATGAATAAAATGTTTCCATTAACCATCCGATAAAGGAATAAAGAAAAAAGTATAATATGATATATTGTGTATCAGTTAATTTCTTTTTTACAATTAAAGCTTTTGACGCTTCCATAAAAAAACCCCCTAAAACAAATGTAGGAGGTAATATATTTAAATTTCATTAATAGCATTTCGTATAATATTAGCAGAATTTTCGAATTTATGAATTTCTTCTTGATTCAAAGCCATAATTCCAGTTTTTTCAATACCATTTATTCCAACAACAGAAGGTGTACTAATAAATATTTTTTGAACTGGATCATATGAAGAAACACATATTATTGATTTTTCATCTGCTATAATTGCACTAGTTATTCTTGTTAAAGCAGAAGCTACTCCAAAACAAGTGTAATTCTTCTTTTGAGCAATTTTAAAACCAAAATTTCTAGTTTCTTCTTCTATATTTATCATATCTTCGTGTGATAAATAGTTAGAAATTGGTTCTAAACCGATTTTTGCATTGCTCCAAGGAACAAATTGACTATTTCCATGTTCACCAATTACATAAGCATATACACTTTTTGGTGAAACTCCAAGTTTATTTGCAATAATATTTTGAAGTCTTGCAGAATCTAATGATGTTCCAGAACCAATAATTTTATTTGAATTTAGTCCTGAATATTGCCAAGTAAGATATGTCATAACATCTAGTGGGTTACCTGCGACAAGTATAATTCCATTAAACTTTGTAGCTGCAATACTTTTAACAATTTCTTTAAAAATATTACTTGCATTATGCAAATCTTCCATTCTAGATGAAATATTTGCTCTTTGGCTAACACCAGCTGTTATACATATAATTGATGCATCATTACATTCTTCATATGTTCCAAACTTGATTTTTGAAGAAGTGTTAGTAAGTGGAATACAATTTAGTAAATCTAATGCTTCTCCTTCAGCTTTTTGCATATTAATGTCTATTAATACAATTTCATGTATGTTTATATTAGAACTTAAAAGTGAATAGGCGTAACTGACTCCAACGTTACCAGTACCTATTATAACTACTTTATTTTTCATTTGTAAGAGACCTCCTAATAATTTGTCTGC
>CAKNPW010000049.1 GCA_930990555.1 uncultured Clostridium sp.
TTCAATATTTTATTTTCATTCTAGGTGTGACATATCTATTTTAAACCTATAATTTATATAATTCATTTTCATAGTCACAAGCTCTTAAATTTCTAATATACATTTTCATATAGTCATCATAAATTATTTTAGTAAGCCTTTTTTATAATCGTCATGAGTTCTTACAACATGTTCAGCCATTTTAACATCCATAAATTCTACTTCGCATGGAAACTTCTGATATTTCATTCTAATATGTAAAGCTTTATAATTTGGATCTTCTGGATGTCCATCTTCTAAATAATTTTTTATTTCTACAATTTCAAAGTTAGAATTATTTACTATATAATCTTTTAACTTTTTATAATATTTTAAATTATGAAAAATATATCTTATACCAATAAGATCATATACATTATATATGTTATCTCCTACTTTTTTCATTTTACCCATAATGCTACTATTTGATTTTATTCTATACTGGATAGAATCTAAATCATTTAGTAGCTCCAAATTAATGCCTTCATTTATTAAGCTCATAATTTCCAAAACTTTATTAGTTGCTTCTTTTCTTATTTCATTAAATTCCATATTATCTACCTTAATTAAAACTATTTATTTTTCCCTCTATATTTCGCTTTAGTTAATTCCAACTCATATTTTTCTAACCCTGGTGAATTACTTTTTTTAGCCAATTCAATCTCCTTATTTATATCATATGGTAGTCTTACAAATTGAATTGATAAAGCCTTTTTCTCTTTAGCTCCTACTTCACCTTCAATAATACAATAATGTGCTTGCGTAATTTCTTCCATATCGACAGTATCATCATTTGGAATAGAAATTTCTAATGCATTTCCTACACTTCCTATATTTATTATTGTTTTATTTACAATCTTTTGTAGATACTGTTTGTGGATATCAGCATAAATCACAATATCTGGAATCTTTGCTTCATCTTCGAATAATTTCATTTTTTCATTTATGCTTGAGATGTCAAATATTCTATAATCCAAATCATTTTTAGTTGCATGAAACATTCTTACAAGACTTCCACTTATGTATAAATCCTTATACATAGGCAAATTCCTTAAATATTCTATTCTTTCTTCACCTAAAATATTATTATACCATTTTCTATGATATAAATGGTTTTCAGTCGGATTATTATAATTAGGATTTACTGCATAGTTGTCACAATTTCCTTTTATAACTACTTCGCACTTGCTTCTTATTAAATCCAATGTTTCGCATGGTGATGAACCCTTAAGCACTATATCTCCTAAGCAAAATATTCTTGTTATTCCTCTGCTTCCTATATCTTCTAATACTGCTTTTAATGCTACTATATTTGAATGTATATCTGATATTAATGCAATTCTTTCCATATTACACCTCTTCATTTTTTAGCAATAATTATTAGTGTAGTTGGGGCACTGTCTATTTTTCGTTTATCCCAAAAATTACTTTTATAGCTTCCGATATGATTTTCTTGAATTGGTTTATCTTCTATCATTTTTTCGATTGTCAATCCTGATTTAATCATTGCATTTATAATTGTAGAAATTTTAAAATTATATTGTACCATAGGAATTTTGTCTTCACCTTTTGTTATATTAGCAAGAGCTTCATCATTATATGATTTTCTTATTACAACTTTATCTTCATCCATCCCTAAACAGTTAAAGAATGGATGTGTCCAACAGAACACAAATTTTCCATCTTTCTTTAAGTATCTTGAAACAAGTGATAATGTTTTTTCTAAACTTGATGAATAACCCATACTATATAAAGATAAACAATAATCAAAATAATTCTCTGGAATACCTGGATTATCTTCCATTGCTGAAACGAAAAATTTTCCACTTGGTACATTGTTTTTTGCATATCTTATCTGTTCTACTGATATGTCTATTCCCCAAACTTCACTTGCACCTTTAGTTTGTAAATATTTTAAGCTTTCGCCTTTAGCACAACCTAACTCTAAAACTTTTTTATTTTTTACATCTTTAAATATATTAAAATATTCTTCATTTCTCATAAATGGTCCATATTCCGGCAATGATGTATTAGAGAAATTCTTTCCACTTCTTACTAGTTCATTCCAACCATTTTTATTTATTTCTATTATTTCTTTTTCGTCCATATTTAGCTCCTTAACTTTAGATTAATACTTTTTAATTTTCTACATTATTCCTTTGTATTTGTTTTGGTGTAAACAATTTAACATAGTAAGGTTGTATATCTGGAAATACATCTTTTACAAGCACAATATTTCCATTAATATCTGTAACTTTTAAATTTGGAAATGTCTTAAGCATTTTTTCATCGTTTAAATAATTATCCATAAATTCTTTTACACCAGGTCTATTTTGTATTTCTTCATAATCTAACAAATATTGCTCTCCATTTTGCATTTTAATTAAACCACTATGTTCAATTCTTGCATAAAACATTCTTAAAGCCACTCCAGTATATACACAATCAACAGCCATAACAATTATTGTTATTATAGTAATTGTTTTTAATACTTTTATATTAATTTTTTCTTTTAACCAAATTAATAATTTATCTACTTTTTTATTAATATATGTCATTAAAAAGATTGCAAGGATTCCCCAGCATATAGAAAAATATACACAAATTCTACCATTTATATTAAGCGGCATATTCGAATAATCCCACCACTTTACATGTAACATCATTTCTCCAAATAAACTTACTAAGTATTCAACTACAGATCCAATTAAAAAACCGCCAAAAAACAATGTAAAATTGTTTTTCTTAAAATATTGTAGAAGCCCAATCATTATTACTGCTCCTAATCCATATATAGCACAAAATGGACCATATAAAAAGCTCTGTCTACTTTCTATAACACCTTTTGTAACTAATCCAAATAATGTTTCAATTAAATATCCTAAAATACTATAAATTATAAAATAAGCAAAAACTCTCCAAATGCTCATTCCTAAAATTGTAAATTTCTTCTTTTCTTTCTTCTTTTTGTTTTGCATTAATTCCTCCATTAACTATTACTTTCATTATATATAAATCCAATTATTATTCGGTTTTAAAAATATATAGGGATTTTAAGGAACGTCCCCAAATCCCTTTTTACCTATCTTAATAATATTTTTGATAAATTGCAATATTTATTTTATTTTTTTGTTAGTATTGTTATAATTTGGATATACTTATTTATGAAAGGAGTGTTTCTTACTTGGAACAAGAAAATTGGCATTCGCTTTCTTCGTCAGAAGTATTAGAAAAACTAAGGACTTCAGACTATGGATTAAGTGAAGAAGAAATTCATAGCAGACAAAAGATTTATGGGCTTAATGAACTTTCAAAAAAGAAAAGAAAAAGTATTTTTAAATTGATTTTATATGAACTAAAAGATCCTATGATTATAATTCTTATTTTAGCAAGTATTTTATCTTTCTTTTTAGATGAATTTATAGAAGGATATGTAATTATATTTATAGTTTTCTTAAATGCTATAATTAGTGTTATTCAGCAAAAAAAGGCTGAAGCATCTATAGAAGCTTTAAAAAGTATGAGTTCTCCTACAGCTCATGTTATTAGAAACAACACAGAAGTTATTATCCCAGCTTCTGAAATTGTTGTTGGTGATATTGTAATTTTAGATGCAGGAAGTGTAGTTCCAGCCGACATGAGGCTTATAGAAAGTGCAAATTTAAAAATTCAAGAATCAGCTTTAACTGGTGAAACCGTTCCTGTAGAAAAAGATGCAGATGAAGTTTTAAATGCTGATTGCTTTTTAGCAGATAGAATTAACATGGCATATACATCTTCGCTTATTACTTATGGTAGAGGTATTGGTGTTGTTACTGCTACAGGTATGAATACAGAAGTTGGACATATTGCATCTCTTCTTAACAATAATGATGAATTTGATACACCTTTAAAAAGAAAACTTTCTGCAGTTGGTAAAACATTAAGTATAGTAGGTTTAATTGTTTGCGTAATTATATTTGTAATCGGACTACTTTATAAAAGACCTATTCTTCCATTATTTATGACTGCGATTTCACTTGCGATTTCTATAATTCCAGAGGGCTTACCTGCAACTGCCACAATAGTTATGGCTCTTGGAGTAAAACGTATGGCAAAAGAAAATGCCTTAATTAGAAAACTTCCTGCTGTCGAAACACTTGGTAGTAGTACTGTTATTTGTTCAGACAAGACAGGTACTCTTACTCAAAATAGAATGGTTGTAAAAAAATTAGCCAATATGGATGACATTTTAAATGGCTCTGCAATTTCTGTAACTAATATACAAAATAAAGAATCATATAAAGAGCTAATATATTCTGGCCTATTATGTAATGATGCAACATTTGATAAGAAAAATAACAATATGCTTATTGGTGACCCAACAGAAGGTGCACTTTTACTGCTTGGTAGAGATTATTTTAAAATTAATCAAGAAGAGCTAGAAAGGAACTATGAAAGACTTTATGAACAACCTTTTGATTCTGACAGAAAACGTATGACTACAGTTCATAACATAGAAGGAAATATAACAGCATATGTAAAGGGTGCTTTAGATGAGCTTTTAAGTGTCTGTGATACAGTTCTTACAACTAATGGTATACAAACATTAACCGCTGAATATAAAGAAAAAATACTTAATGTAAATACCTCTCTATCTTCTGAGGCTTTAAGAGTTTTAGGCTTTGCTGAAAAAATTCTTGATAAAGTTCCATCAGAAGGTGAGAATGTAGAAAATAACTTAACTTTTATTGGTATTGTAGGTATGATTGATCCACCAAGGCTTGAAGTTCCAAATTCTATAAAAACGTGTAAAGATGCAGGAATTAGAACTATTATGATTACAGGTGACCATGTAATTACAGCAAAAGCTATTGCCAAAGAACTTGGAATATATGAAGAGAACACAAAAGCAATAACTGGAACTGAATTAGACAATATGACTGATGATGAATTGGACAAAATCGTCGAAAACACTTCTGTTTTTGCTAGAGTATCTCCTAACCACAAATTAAGAATTGTTAATTCTTTAAAAAGGAACGGAGAAATTGTTGCAATGACTGGTGATGGTGTAAACGATGCACCTGCACTTAATAAAGCTGATATTGGTATATCAATGGGGATTAACGGTACTGATGTTGCTAAAGATGCTTCAGATATGATCTTATTAGATGATGATTTTACTACTATTGTTTATGCTATAAAAGAAGGACGTAGAGTTTATAAGAATATTCAAAAAGTAATTCAATTTTTATTAGCTGGTAACATTGCAGAAATTTTAACATTATTTATTGCAACTTTATTAAATTGGGATCCACCAATTCTTGCAATTCACATTTTATGTATAAATTTAGCAACAGATTCACTTCCTGCTCTAGCATTAGGTGTTGACCCAGCAAGTAAAAATATAATGAAAGAAAAACCTGTAAAATCTGGTACTCTTTTTGAAAAATCATTAGTTGCTAGAGTCATTTTACACGGTCTTTTTATAACAATTGCTACAATTTCTGCATTTTTAATAGGATATAATACAGATAGCTATATCGTAGGTCAAACTATGGCATTTTGTGTTTTAGCAATTTCACAAATGCTACATGCATTTAATCAAAGATCTAATACAGACTCTATTTTTACAAAAGGAAATGGTCATAACAAATATCTATTCTTTGCACTTGCATCTTCATTTGTATTATTACTAATTATTTTATTTGTTCCAATTGTTAGAAATATATTCAGTTTAACTTTGTTAAAACCAATAGAATGGCTTATAACAATAGGATTATCTATATTGCCGGTTTTCCTAGTGGAAATAACTAAATTTATAAAGAGAAAATTTAAATTAAATATTATTTAACATAAAAAAGTGGATGCAAGATTTTCTACACATTGAAAAATACTAGAAAATCTTGCATTCGCCATAATTATCTAGTACAGAAATTTCTCCTACTAGGAGAAATTTCCTACTATATAAAAAATCCAACTTATTCAGTTGGATTTTTTTGTTTTTCAAATTCTTTTATTTTTTCATATATATCATAAAAACTATATACTCTAATTATATTCTTGCCTTCGCAATCTTTATTATATCTTGTATCAAAACACATAATTGGTAAAAACTCTGCAAGTTGTTTTATGTTGTGTGGACTATCTTCTATCATTATATCTATATTATTTTCTCTACAATTTTCTAATTTATTAACTGTAGAAAAAATTAATTCATCATAATACAATTCATTGTTTTTAAACCAATTTCTCACCATGTCCTGCATCTTACTTTGTGCTTCTATATCTTCAAACTCACTAGCCCTAGCTGTAATAATATATATTTTATGCCCGTCTGCTTTAAGTTTATCCAACACTTCCTTCGCAAAAGGTCTAGGCTTTTCTTCTACAGCATATTTTGAGTTATATTTTTCCCAAAATTCCATGTCTGTTTGTTTATCCCAACTAAAAATTTCTATACTCTCATATCCTTTAGAATTTACAATCTTTCCCTTTCCTATTTCAGAAGCATATTTTGTTCCATAGCTCATACAAAATTCATTAAAATTAGTTAATACACCATCAAGGTCAATTCCTATATTCATTTTTTCCTCCTTAGTTTACTAGCTTACTTTGTTAAATAATTTATCTTGATTATTATACATGTATCTATTTACAAAATAAGTAATTATAATATGTAGAACTACCAAAATTGCAGCTGTTATAAAATAATTTGTAAAGCTTAATGGTATGGTCACTATAAATATTATTCCAATTTCTAATAGATTTAATACAAAAGGCCATAATAAATTCATATTTTGTTTTACTACCGCATATTCAGTTGACCATTCTAACTTTGGTTTTCTTAAATCTACTAATTCCATTAATAATGTTTGTAAAATTAGTAAAACTAAATTTAGCACAAGAGCTGTTAATAAAAATGCTAGTGATGGTTTTGCTACTACATAAATAAAGATTAAAACAATTAGTGATGTTATAGTTCCAAAAATCACATTTGGTATCCCTTTATAAATTAATTGTTTATAATATGGCACTGGTATATATTTCATAAAAATTGCATTTTGTCCATCTCTTGATATAGCAGTTGGAGCAATATATAGCATACTTGTCAAAAATTCTGTAATTGCAAGAATTGCTGCCAATCCAATTGGTGTCTCTATAAAGCCACCTAATACTTTTTGGAATTCATTTATTGCTTCTTGTGAATTATTACTATTTATACTTACAATAAATATTCCCAAAAATACTACTGGCATTAATACAGATGGCAATACACATTGCACAAAAAATATCGGATTTTTAAATAGCATTTTAAATTCCTTTGCTACATATGATTTTCCTACTGAATTTATTTTTATGTCTTTACCAGTTATATTTTTCCCTTTCTTTGCTCCAGAAGATAAATTACCTACTGCCCCTCTAAAGTAAAGTTTATTTCCTATTAAAATAAAGACAATATAACATATTGCTGTAATTCCTAGCAATTTAAAAAATTCAATAAAACTTGCATTTACTATTGCATTAATTCCTGGTTTTATAATAGGTAAACTATCACTAACCATTTCTACCATACTATTGGCTTGTGTTAATGCATTTAATAAATCTGCTTCACTTAATTCTGATGTTCCAGAAAAAGCAAATGAAAGTATAAGTGCTAATGCAATTCCTAATAGTGGTGCTATAAGTTTAAATCTATCTTTATTTTTTACACCCTTTGAAAAACTCATTATTACCATTATTATAAAAGTTGCAATAAGTATTGGAATTATTGGAAATATTATTAATACCAATAATGAAACTATATAGAACATTGCCCCTGCTGATGTAAGAATTCCATAAACAATTATTGGTGCTACTGCAAATATTAATTCCATTACATACTCTGTTACTAATATTACATTTAATTTTGAAATTAATATTTCTCTAGGCTTTAATGGTAATGGCAAAATGTAATCCAAATCTTTTGAAAAATAGAATACATTTGTTGCTGATATAATTGATTGTATTATTGTAAGTAGTGCTAACCCTAATAAAAATATTCCAATAAACATTGCTTCTTGATGCACTTGCTGTAGTGTTGTAATTAATCCATATGACATAAAGCCAAATATTCCCATTATATATACTAGTAAAATCCCATAAAGTATTATTTTTCCTACTTTGCTTGTTTTTTTATTGTTTTCGCTATATTTTTGGAAGGAATTTTTAAGGAGAACTTTTGTAAGTGAAATAATCTTATTCATCTTGTGTGATCTCCAAGAATAATTCTTCTAATGTTCCATTGTCTTTTAGTTTTGTCTTCATTTCTTCAAATGTTCCAACAAAAATTAATTTCCCCTTATTTATAATTCCTACTCTGTCACATAATTTTTCTGCAACTTCTAAAACATGTGTAGAAAAGAAAACACAATTACCTTCCTTTGCGTGTTTCCTCATCATTTCTTTTAAGTCATAAGATGCCTTTGGATCCAACCCAGTCATTGGCTCATCTAATATCCAATTTTTTGGATTATTTAAAAGAGCACCACATAGTATTATTTTTTGACGCATTCCATGTGAATAGCCTTGCATTTCTTCATTTAAATTATCATATATCTCAAATTTCTTTGTTAATTCTTCTATTCTTTGTTTTCGTATTTCTTTTGGAACCTCATAAATATCTCCCATAAAGTTTAAGTATTCTATTCCTTTAAGTTTTAAGAATATATCTGGTGTGTCTGGTACAAATCCTATAGTTTTCTTAGCAGAAATACTCTCCTTTTTTATATCTTTATCATCTACCAATATTTTTCCCTCATCGGCATTTAATATGCCTGTAATCATCTTGATCGTTGTTGTTTTTCCTGCACCATTTGGTCCTAAAAAGCCAAAAATTTCTCCATCTTTTATTTCTAAGTTTAGGGAATCTACAGATTTTTTTCCTTTTATATATGACTTAGAAATATTTTCTAATTTAATCATGGTTAGCCCCCTTTTTTATATTTTTCATGATTGTACAATTTTTTTATTCTATTAGCAATACTATTTAT
>CAKNPW010000050.1 GCA_930990555.1 uncultured Clostridium sp.
TAATTAAATAAATAATTAAATAAATAATTAAATAAATAATTAAATAAATAATTAATTAAATAATTAAATAAATAAATAATTAATTAATAATTAATAAAAAGAAAAGAGGGATATAATGAGTACAATAGCGGCAATATCCACAGCCCCAGGAATTGGTGGAATTGGAATAATTAGATTAAGTGGAGAAGATACATTTAAAATAATCGAAAAAATATTTATTCCAAAAAATAAAAATAAAGAAATAAAAGGATATACATTTAAATATGGACATATTATAAATCCAAAAACAAATGAAATATTAGATGAAGTATTAGTATCTTATTTTAAAAAACCTTATAGTTATACAACTGAAAATATGTGTGAAATAAATTCACATGGCGGGAATATTGTTATGGAAGATATTTTAGAAGTATGTTTAGAAAATGGAGCAGAATTAGCAGAACCAGGTGAATTTACTAAAAGAGCTTTTTTAAATGGTAGAATAGATTTATCACAAGCAGAATCTATTATAGATATTATAAATAGTAAGACAAAAAAGGAATCAAAGGCATCTTTAAAACAATTAGAAGGTTTTTTATCAAAAAGAATATCTAATATACGTAAAAAAATTATGGATATAATGGTAGATATTGAGGCAGATATAGACTACCCAGAATATGATATTGAAGAAGTTACAGAAAAGAAAGCGGAAGACATGCTAAAAGACGTAAAAAAGGATCTAATAGATTTAAAAAATACTTTTGATAATGGAAAAATTATAAAAGATGGAATAAAAATAGCAATAGTTGGAAAACCGAATGCTGGGAAATCATCATTATTAAATGCTCTATTAAGAGAAGATAGAGCCATAGTAAGTAAATATAAAGGTACAACCAGAGATAGTATAGAAGAATTAATGAATATAGATGGAATACCTATAAAAATAATTGATACAGCAGGAATAAGGGAAGCTGATGATGAAGTTGAAAAAATAGGAATACAAAGGGCAAAGGAAATTGCTAACGATGCAGATTTGTTAATTGCCATTTTTGATATAAGTGATAAAATAGATAATGAAGATTTAGAGATAATAGATCTTATTAAAGACAAAAAAGCAATAATTGTATTAAATAAAATCGATTTAGTTAAAGAAAATATTAATATAGATGAAAGATTACTTAATTTAAATAAGGATATTATAAAAATTTCAGCCTTAAATAAGGATGGAATAGACCAGATAAATAAGACTATATCTAAAATTTTTAAGATAAATGAGATTAATGTTGATAATGAAATTATAGTAACAAATACAAGGCATAAAAACTTGATAAATAAAGCTATAAATTCAACTGAGAATGCTCAAAGAAGCTTAAAAAATAAAATGCCAATGGATATTGTTGCTATCGATATAAAAGACATTTTGGAGAGTTTAGGAGAGATAACTGGAGAGGACGTTTCAGAAAATATAATTAATGAAATTTTTTCCAAATTTTGCCTGGGAAAATAAAAAATGTAAACTAGCAAATTCAATGTAGGAACAAAAAACGAACATAAACCTATAAGTTAAGTTGACTGTAAGCAAACAGAGGATTTTTGAAATTGACTCAAAGTCAAAAAAGTGACTTTGTGAAAATTATGTGAAAATTATAAAAGACGAAAATATGAGACAAATTTAAAATAAAAAATAAAATAAAAAACAAAATAAAACGATTTTAGTTGTTCCATAAAAAACGAAAAATTGGAGGTAAAAAATGAAATATAATGCAGGAAATTATGATGTTGCTGTAATTGGAGCTGGACATGCAGGATGTGAAGCAGCTTTAGCTGCAGCAAGAATAGGAATGAAAACAGTCATATTTTCAATCAGTTTAGAGGCTGTTGCTAATATGCCTTGTAATCCTCACATAGGGGGAAGCTCTAAAGGACATTTGGTAAGAGAGATAGATGCTCTTGGTGGAGAGATGGCGAAGAATATAGATAAGACTTTAATTCAAATAAAAATGCTAAATACATCAAAAGGGCCAGCAGTACATTCATTAAGGGCACAAGCTGATAGAAAAAGATATCAAATGGAAATGAAACATACTATAGAGAAGCAGGAAAATTTAAATATAAAACAAGCTGAGATAACGAAAATAAATATTAAAGATAATCAAGTAGAGAGTATCGAAACAAGTGTAGGAGCAGTATATAACGTTAAAACTGTAATTCTAGCTACAGGAACATATCTAAAAGGAAAAATATTTATGGGAGAGTATTCAAAGGAAAGTGGTCCTGACGGAGTATTTGCAGCAAATGAATTATCAGAATGCTTAAAAAACTTAGGAATAAAAATAGTTAGATTTAAAACTGGTACACCAGCAAGAATAAACAAAAAGACAATAGATTTTTCTAAAATGGAAATTCAAGAAGGAGATAAAAATATAATTCCATTTTCTTTCATGGATAAATCACCAACTGTTGAACAAGTACCATGTTATTTAACATATACTAATGAAAAAACTCATGAAATAATTAGAAGGAATTTAAATAGATCACCATTGTTTTCTGGAGAAATTTCTGGTACAGGACCAAGATATTGTCCATCAATCGAAGACAAAGTAGTTAGATTTGCTGATAAAGAGAGGCATCAAATATTTGTAGAACCTGTTGGATTAGATACAGATGAAATGTATATACAGGGAATGAGTTCATCTTTACCAGAAGATGTACAAATAGCGATGTACAGAACCATTCCTGGATTAGAAAATGCCGAATTTACTAGATCAGCTTATGCTATAGAATATGATTGTATAGATCCATTAGAATTACAATTGAGTTTAGAGCATAAAAGATATAAGGGATTATTCTTTGCGGGACAGATAAATGGAACTTCAGGTTATGAAGAAGCTGCATGTCAAGGTCTTATTGCAGGAATAAATGCTTCACGTGAAATACAAAAGAAAGAACCAATTATTCTGCATAGATATGATGGATATATAGGAGTATTAATTGATGACATAGTTACAAAAGGAACAAATGAGCCATATAGGATGATGACTTCTAGAGCAGAATATAGATTATTATTAAGACAAGATAATGCGGATTTAAGATTAACTGATATTGGTTATGAAGTCGGTCTTATATCAGAAGAAAGATATAAAAAATTTAACGAAAAGAAGAAAAATATTGAAAGTGAAAAAGAAAGAATTTATAATAAAACGATAAAACCTACAGAGAAAGTAAACAAATTTCTTGAAAAACATAATTCTTCAAAAATCAATAATGGTATAAAATTGGCTGAACTTTTACGAAGAACGGAATTAACATATGAAGATTTAAAAGAAATTGATGAAGATAGGCCAGAATTAAGCGAGCAAGTAAAAGAAGAAGTAGAAATACAAATTAAATATGAAGGCTATATAAAATTACAGAATGCACAGGTAGAGAAAGCAAAAAAATTAGAAAATAAATTATTGCCAGAGGATATAAACTATGAAGCAATAGGTGGAATTAGATTAGAAGCTAGACAAAAATTATCAAAATTAAGACCAAGATCTGTAGGGCAAGCTTCTAGAATATCAGGAGTTTCACCTGCTGATATATCAGTAATATTAATATATTTGGAACAATTAAAAAGAAATAATAAAGGAGAATAATATGCAAATAGATGAATTTTCACATGAAATGAAAGAAAAAATGAAAAAAATAGATATTAATATAACAGATATGCAGATAAAAAAGTTTTTTTCATATATGAATTTGTTAATAGAATGGAATCAAAAAATTAATCTTACAACAATTGTTGCTCCTAAAGAGATAATAATAAAGCATTTTGTTGATTGCGGAACAATTTTAAAATATTTAAAAGATGGTGAAAACATTATTGATATAGGTACTGGAGCAGGTTTCCCAGGGATACCAGTTAAAATCTTAAATGAGAATTTAAATGTAACATTAGTAGATTCTTTGAATAAAAGAATTAATTTTTTAAATGAAGTATGCAAAACTTTAAATTTAAACAATGTTGAGTTAGTACATTCTAGAGCTGAAGATTTAGCTAAAAATAAAGAATATAGAGAGAAATTTGATAAAACTGTTTCAAGAGCTGTTGCAAATTTAAGTACATTAGCTGAATATGACTTACCATTTATAAAAAATGGTGGGCAAATGGTCGCAATGAAAGGCTTTGAAATAGATGAAGAATTAAAAAATGCCGAAAAAGCAATTAATATTTTAGGAGGAAAAGTAAAAGAAGTAAATAAATTTAATTTAATTGATACTGATAACAAAAGAAGTATTGTAGTTATAGATAAGATAAAAGCTACACCTAAGCAGTATCCTAGAAAAGCAGGAAAGCCATTAAAAGAGCCAATAAAATAATGCAAAAAAATAAAAAAATATTGATAATTTTCATTGACATATTAACCATATTTTTATATGATTAATATGTTAATTTTTTTATATAATACATACAAATGTAAAGCTTGAAAAAACAGCTCAAATGCTTGATATTTAGCTATTTATAACTAAATTTGTAATAAAAATTAATATTATAATATTAAGCAAGGGGGAATAATTTTGGGAAAAATAATATCAGTAGCCAATCAAAAAGGTGGAGTTGGAAAAACAACTACAACTGTAAATTTAAGTGCAGGTTTAGCTAATAGAGGTAAAAAAGTGCTAATTATAGATGCTGATCCGCAAGGAAATGCAACTAGTGCTGTTGGAGTGGACAAGGAATGTGATTTATCAACATATGATGTATTAGTAAACGAAATAGATATGAATGAAGTTATTCAAGCAACTAATACAAAAAAATTATATATTTGCCCTTCTAATATTAATCTAGCAGGAGCTGAAGTCCAACTTGTATCAATGGTTTCAAGAGAATTAAGATTGAAAGAACAACTTGATAAAGTGAAGGAAAATTATGATTACATTTTTATAGATTGTCCACCATCATTGGGATTAATTACATTAAATGCTTTTACAGCATCTGATAGTGTATTAATTCCTGTACAATGCGAATATTTTGCATTAGAAGGTTTAGGCCAACTAATGAATACCATAAATATTGTAAAAAAACATTTAAATAAGGAGATATACATAGAAGGAGCTGTTCTTACAATGTATGACTTAAGAACGAATTTAGCAAATCAAGTTGTTAAAGAAGTTAAAAAATACTTTGAAAATAAAGTTTATAAAACAGTTATACCAAGAAATGTTAAACTTAGTGAAGCACCAAGTTATGGAATGCCAATTATAACATATGACCCTAAATCAAAGGGTGCAAAAGCTTATGACAAGCTAGCTAAGGAATTTATCAAAAGAGCTGTAGAAGGAAAATAAATAAAAAATGATGAAAGGATGATGATATAAATGGCTAAAAAAACAGGACTAGGAAAAGGCTTAGATGCCTTATTTGCAAGCACTATAGAAGAAGAAAAGAAAGAAGAAGAAATTCAAGCAGGAGAAAAAATTCATAAGTTAAAACTTATTGAGATTGAGCCTAATAGGAATCAACCAAGAAAGAAGTTTGATGAAGAAGCTCTAGAAGAACTTGCTAATTCTATTAAAGAGTATGGTTTATTGCAACCAATAATTGTCACAAAGAAAGATGATTATTACGAGATTGTAGCTGGCGAGAGAAGATGGAGAGCTTGTAAAAAAGCTGGACTAACTGAAATACCAGCCATTATTCGAGATGATGATGAAAGAAGAAATAAGGAAATAGCACTAATAGAGAATATACAAAGAGAGGACTTAAATCCAATTGAAAAAGCGATGGGAATAAAGAGTTTAATGGACGATTATGGATTGACTCAACAAAAAGTAGCAGATATTTTAGGAAAGGCAAGAAGTAGTATTGCTAATAGTGTTAGGATATTAAATTTGGATGAAAGAGTAATACAGTTGGCTTTAGAGGGTAAGCTAACAGAGGGACATTGTAAATCTATATTAGCAGTACCAGATAAGGACAAGCAATATGCAATGGCACTATATATTATAGAATCTGGTGATAGTGTTAGAGAAGCAGAAAAGAAGATGGCAAGAAATAAGACAAAAACAAATAGAGATAGAAAGTATGAGCCAATTTATAGAGATATTGAAACATCATTTAGAGATTTTTTCGGAACTAAAGTTAAACTTGATGCTGGAAAAAGAAAAGGAAAGATTATAATTGAGTATAGTAATAATGATGATTTAGAAAGAATATTAGAATTAATTAAAAAATAGAAAGAGGAAATATATGGAGAGTTTTATTGAAATACTAAATAATAATTATGTTATTTTAGGAATAATAGTGGTAAACATAATATTAATCATATTATATATATCAAATAACATAAAGTTAAGAAAAATTAATAAAGAATACCATAATTTTATGAAGAAAATTGGAAAAGGTGAAGATATAGCAGAGAATCTAAAAGTTTACATAAAGCAAATAGAAAAAGTTGAAAAAGAAAATAAAGAAATAGTAGAATATTGTGAGGATTTAAACAAAGAATTAGCAAAAACTATTAGAAAAGTTGGTATTGTCAGATATAATGCATTTAAAGATACTGGAAGCGATTTAAGTTTTGCGCTTGCACTATTAAATGATAATAATGATGGTGTAGTGCTAAATGGTATTTATTCAAGAGAAATGTCAAATATATATGCTAAACCAATAAAAGGTGGGAAATCAACATATACTATTTCTGAGCAAGAACAAGAAGCTATTGACAAAGCAATAGAATCAAATGGATATAATATAATTGAATAAGAAAAATGACTGTTATTAAATAGATAGTTTAATAACAGTTTTTTTATCATATAGGGAAAATCAACAGATTTTACGTATATAACAAGGTTAAGTTACCTATGACCGTGCGATTGCAAAGCAATCTGCACATGTGGCTAAGCTACTTTTCTTATACTATCTATGTATATTTTGCATAAAATAATGGTGGATTTTTTTAAATAAAAGGTTAAAATTATATTGACAATAAAAGAAGAGTATGCTAATATATATATTGTCGTGAGACACGGAGAGGTGGTCGAGTTGGTTTATGGCACCAGTCTTGAAAATTGGCGTAGGTTTGTAGCCTACCGTGGGTTCGAATCCCACCCTCTCCGCCATTTTTTTATAACAAAAATAGATAAGGAGAATTACCCAAGTGGTTGAAGGGGACGGTTTGCTAAACCGTTAGGGTTTCGTAAGGGGCCGCGAGGGTTCAAATCCCTCATTCTCCGCCAAAAGGAAATGCATTTGTGCATTTCTTTTTTTGTCGTTAAAACAAACAAAAACAAAGCATGAAAATCAATTCTAAGGCAAATTAGAGATAGAACAATGTAATTTTAAAGCAAAAACGATAAAATCTCCTAAATTCCATTTTAAGACGAATCAAGGCACATGTTAAAAAAATAGATAATAAATGATTTTTAAAAGAAATTAGTTAAATTATAATTTTATAAAATAATTAATTTAAAAAGTCTATTTATTAAAAAATATAATATTTAATAAAAAATTATTTAATAATTAAAGGTATAATTTTATATTAATTTAAAATTAAATTACGGAAGGTTATGTTTGAATTTATAAGAAAATTATTCTAGAGTGTATATTTTTTTGATAAAAAGATTTTAAAAAATATGTAAAAAAAATATATCAAATAAAAATAATAAAATATAATAAAATATAATAAAAAACATTTATAAAATAATTAAATTAATTATAAAAAATAAAATTATTATAAATAAAAATAATTATAAAAAATGAAACAAATTAATAACTTATATAAAAATAAAATATTTATATAAATATAAAATTATATTATAAGTAAAAAATAATCATAAATAAATTTAAAATAATTGTTAATTAAATTTAAATAAATAAAAAAATATAAATTAAAATGTAATAAAAAATATTGATAAAATAATTATAAAATATAAATTAAAATATAATAAAAAACACTTATAAAATAAATTTATTAATTATAAATATAATAAAATAAAAACAAATTAATTAATTATTTATATATTAAAATTCTAAATTAAAATATGATGCCAAAACTTTTATAAAAAATAAAATTATTATAAATAAAAATAATTATAAAAAATTAGACAAAATAATAACTTTTATAAAAATAAAATATTTATATAAATATAAAAAAAATAGTCATAAATAAATTTAAAATAATTATTAATTAAATTTAATTAAATAAAAAAATAAAAATTA
>CAKNPW010000051.1 GCA_930990555.1 uncultured Clostridium sp.
AAGAATATAATAATTTTCCAATGAGACCGCTAGGATGGTTAAGTCCAAAGGAATTCCTAAAAAAATATAAAAGTCAAGAAGAATCGGTTATAACAATATAGGGTACTCAAAGTATATATTTTTCAAAAAAGTGTGACATATGTTTGACTAACCTACATTAGCAATACCTATAATTTTATTAAGGACTTGATACTTTTTCGATTTTATTATAATATAATACCGTAAGCCAAAAAGTTTACAAAATAATCATAACTTGAAGGGAGGAGATTTTATATTATATAAATGACAATTTAAAAGCGCCAGGACACTTTTGTGTTGACGAGGTCAGAGCTAATCGAAATTTTCGGCGGATACTCTGTGGTACGCTACTACCATAAATATTAGCAAAACCTACTAGTGATAGTAGAACAAATCTAATTGTGTAGCTATATTGTTACTTTTTGGCTATTTTTTTAATAGGAGGTACAATATATTATGTGTGGAATTATTGGTTATATAGGAACCAAAAAAGCAAAACCAATTTTAATCAATGGTTTACTTAGATTAGAATACAGAGGTTATGACTCTGCGGGAATTGCCACTGTAGAAAAAGATGGCATAAAAGTTATAAAAGAAAAAGGAAGAATTGCAAATTTAGATGCAATGGATGGAATAAACGATTTAGAAGGTACTATTGGTATTGGGCATACTAGATGGGCAACACACGGAAAACCTTCTGCTGTTAATTCTCATCCACATTATGATAATGATAAACTATTTGCTGTTGTGCATAATGGAATAATAGAAAATTATCATGAACTAAGAAAATTTTTGGAAGACAATGGATACACTTTCCTTTCTGATACAGATACAGAAGTTATTCCAAATTTAATTAATCTTTATTATAAAAAAGAAAATGATTTCTTAAAAGCTGTTAAGCTAGCTTGTGATGATTTAAAAGGTAGCTTTGCTTTAGAAATTTTATGCAAATATTATCCAGACAACATGATTGTCGTAAGACAAGACAGTCCTTTAGTTATAGGTAGAGGTTTAGGTGAAAATTATATTTCTTCTGATATACCTGCTATTTTATCATTTACTAAGGACTTCTATTTCTTGAATGATAGGGAATTTGCAGTATTATCAAGAAATAATATAGATTTTTATAATAATGATTTAAATAAAATTGATAAAGTTGTTAAAAGTATAGAATGGAATACTGCATCAGCAGAAAAAGATGGTTACGATGATTTCATGTTAAAAGAAATTTATGAACAACCAAATGCAATAAGAGAAACAATTGGTTCTAAATTATCTGAAAACAAGATCTCTTTTAATGATTTTGAAATAACAAAAGGATTTTTGGAAACAATAAATAGAATATATATTGTTGCATGTGGTACAGCAATGAATGCTGGGCTTGCTACAAAAGCAACTTTCGAAAATTTCTGTAAAATTCCAACAGAGGTTGATATAGCTTCAGAATTCAGATACAGAGATCCATTAATTGATGAACATACTTTATGTATTTATATTAGTCAATCTGGTGAAACAGCAGATACCATTGCAGCTTTAAAACTTGCCAAAAGCAAAGGTGCTAAAACTATAGCAATAGCTAATGTTATTGGTAGTTCTATAACTCGTGAAGCAGATTACTGCATTTATACACATGCAGGTCCTGAAATTGCTGTTGCTTCTACGAAAGCATATACTTCACAAGTTGTCTTATTAAATATTTTAGCATTATATTTTGCAGAAGTTTTAGATAGAGTTCCTAGCTCAACAATTGATTCAATGAAAAAAGAGCTTTTGGAATTACCAAAAAAAGCAGAAATAACATTAAGAAATGTTGCAGAAGTTAAAAACTTCGCTAATATTGTATATAAAGAAACAGATATGTTCTTCTTAGGTAGAGGTGTAGATTACTATGTAGCATCCGAAGGTTCTTTAAAATTAAAAGAAATTTCATATATTCATTCTGAAAGCTATGCAGCAGGTGAATTAAAACATGGACCTATAGCTTTAATAGAAAATGATGTTACAGTAGTAGGAATTATTACAAATCCTAATTTAGTGGAAAAAACAATTAGTAATATTCAAGAAGTTATTACTAGAGGAGCTAAAACTTTAGTAATTACAAATCAAAAAATAAATGAATCACAATTCTTTAAAGTAATAAACATTCCTGATACAGAACCTTGTTTATCACCTGTTTTATCAATAATACCTTTACAATTACTTGCTTATTATATCTCAAAAGAAAAAGGATTAGATGTTGATAAACCAAGAAATTTAGCAAAATCTGTAACAGTCGAATAGGGATTTGGGGACGTTCCTTTTTTCCCTATATCATAAAAAGCGACTTTAAAAGTCGCTTTTTTATTTATATATTAAAATTGGCTGGCAAGTTTATCTATGGTTACCCCACCTTTATTTCTACCAAAATTTATAATTTGCTTCTGCTATCTTATTTCTTCTTAATGCCGGGTAGCATATAAATTTTATTTTGTTCTTTTTGCAATAATCTATTACCCCAATATTCTCATATATTTGCAGTCTAAATTATATACACCTTCAAAGCTATATATTTCAAAGCTTTTATTTAATTCTTCTAATTTCTCCAATGTTATATTACTAGTAGATAAATATCTAATTTTTCCCTTTTCACACATTTTTTGCATTTCATAATAGACATCTAATAATGATATTTTACATACTTCTGGAGTATGTAATTGCAATTCATCTATATAATCTATGTTCATTCTTTTTAAATACTCATTTACTTGATTCTCTACATCATTTTTATTTTCTATATATTTTTCTATGTGTGATATTACAAATATATCATCCCTGTTAATATTCGCAAAAAATCGACAATTATATGTTCCGATTCCTATAGGGTTAAGTTCATTAATCATTTTATTTCTCCATTCTTTTTATCTTTTTTACTGGCAATACCTTTCACAATGGAATTATTCATATACATTTTACATTCAAAAGTAATTTTTATTTTATATTATAAATAATTGTAATATTATTAATAGCACTGCACCTGGCAATCCTAATAATCCAACTAATATAGAAGTAAAAATATTTAGCCCTATATGGAAATTAAAGCCTTGACCTATATAGTTTATTACTACTATTAATAAACCTCCTAGAACTGAATTTAGTGCTAATTTGCATACAAATTTAAGTGGTTTTACAAATATTCTTCCAAATAAAAATATAAAACATATTGCTGCTGCAAAAACTAACATATTATTATAGTCCATATACATCACTCCTACTAATATTTATGAAGTCATATGGACAAATATACATTACATTGCTTCTTGTTTAGTTAAATTTCTAATATCTCTTTCTTGAATATTATCAATTATCAGTCCTCTTCTTTTTATCTTTTTTAATAAATAATTTATTTTGGCTTGATTAGCTTTTATCTGATATGCATAATAATCTACAAGCTCTCCATCAGCAAATTCAAAATTTTTACTTGCCAATTCTAAATCCATTTTTGTCTTTATTAATGACTTAACTAAATCAAGACTTTTCTCTTCATCTGTCTTGTCTATAATTTTACTTTCTTTAATATATGTTTCATAAATCATTTTATCACCTCAATCATCCTATAGTAAGTATATTCAAATTTTCTCAAATTATTCCAAAAAATTTATTATTATGATTGATATTGATTGAATTATAAATAGATTTAATGTATTAGATACCAAAAGATTATTACTAGCTTCTATTACACCTAATTCTTCGTTACTATTTTTATGAAATTTTTGACTTTCTATAAATGTAACAAATTCTGGTATACTTGTTGCAATTCCCAAAACTATACCTATAATAATTTCTGAAACATCAAAAATATAGCGTAAATTTTCTAGCGTGTCACTTAACAAATTTCCTACTAAATATAATATAATTCCTATTAGCAAAATATATACAAAATAAATAGGTATCTTCTTTTTATTTGTTTTTACATGTGAAATCGCTTCTTTAGTTTCGATATTTAATTTTCCGTTATAATGCTTATTTATTTTATTGAAAACATAAAATAAGATAATATATATTACTGCTATTGCTACACTATCTCCTATATCTATTTTCCAGATAATTATTGGAATTATTATCGTTATCAATACTAATACAAGATTAATTTTTAATGCTTTATTTTTTAAAACTCTTAGGTTTTTATTTATAGCCATAGCCAATATATATTGAATAAAGTTAATAATATTAGAACTTAGTATATTAAAAATCCCTGCATCTGCCATTCCACTAATAGCTGAAAATGTTACTGTTAAAAATTCAGGAATACTTGTCGCAATTCCCGAAATATTCCCTATAGTTTGTGGCTTTAATTCTAAAAGTTCTCCAACTTTTCTAAGTATTGGAACTAATAGATTCTTAGACACAAAGATTATGATTAATAATTCTATTATCAATTTTAAAATTTCTAAAAATAAATTCATACATATCTCCTATATTTGAATTATTTACATTTTTACAAAATTTATTAAAACTAATGGATAAAATATATTATTTAATTTTGTAATACTTAAATATTTTCTTAATTGCCTAAAAGAAATACACCTAAAATATTAAATATCCTTTAATATTTTAGGTGTATTTCAAAAATATATATGAACTATTTTAATAATTCTAATATTGCCATTTCTGCTGCGTCACCTTTACGAGGTCCTACTTTAATTATTCTTGTATATCCTCCAACTTTTCCAGCTGTAGTAAATCTTTCTGCTAATTCTCCAAATAATTTTGCTGGAATATCTATATTTCTTCCATCTGCATCTTTAACTTTGCAAACAGTATTCATTATTTTTCTTCTTGCATTTAATCTTGAAGGCATATCTTTTTGTCTTTTTTCAGTTACTTCTTCTTTAACAACTTTTAAGTATTCTTTACCATTTTTGCTTTTTGCTACTTCTGTAACTTTATTTCCATTAGTATCTCTTTTTGCTCTTACTATTTTCTTTTCCTCAAGTTCGAAATTATCTTTTTCTTTAATAGCTAAAGCAATTAAACTATTAGCAATAGCTTGAGTTTCTTTAGCTCTAGCTAAAGTTGTAGTTATTTTTTCGTTTACTAATAAATCAGTTACTTGTGTTCTTAGCATTGCTTTTCTTTGTGCAGTTGTTTTTCCAAGTTTTCTATTCTTTGCCACTTCTTTCACACCTTTCTAATTTATTTTAATCATCGTCTGGCGCAAAGTCTAATCCTAATGAATGTAATTTGTTTGTTACTTCATCTAATGACTTCTTACCCAAATTTCTTACTTTCATCATTTCTGACTGAGTTTTATTTACTAAATCTTCTACTGTTACAATACCAGCTCTTTTTAAACAGTTAAATGAACGTACAGAAAGTTCTAAGTCTTCTATTGTCATTTCTAAAACTTTTTCTTTTTTAGATTCTTCTTTTTCTACCATTACTTGAGTATTCTTTGCAGCTTCTGATAAATCTATAAATAATTCTAGATGTCCAGTCATAACTTTAGCAGCTAAGCTAAGAGCTTCATATGGTTTTAGGCTACCATCTGTCCATACTTCTATTACTAATTTATCATAATCTACCATTTGTCCAACTCTAGTATTTTCTACTGAATAATTTACTTTCTTTACAGGTGTATATATTGAATCTATAGGAAGTACAGATATGTCTTGTCCTTCTTTCTTATTTTGTTCTGCTGTATTATATCCTCTTCCTGTATTAACTGTCATCTCAATAACTAAATGTCCACCTTCTGAAACTGTTGCAATATGTAAATCTTTATTTAAAACTTCTACAACACCATCAGTTATTATATCTCCAGCTGTAACTTCTCCTTCTTTTGCATCAATTCTAATAACTCTCTCTTCATTTCCTTCCATTTTTAGACGAACATCTTTTAAGTTAACAATAAGTTCTGGCACGTCTTCCACTACATTTGGAATTGTAGAGAATTCATGTAAAACACCTTCTATTTTAATACTTGTTATTGCTGTTCCTGGTAAAGAAGAAAGTAATATTCTTCTTAATGAATTACCTATTGTTACACCATATCCACGTTCTAATGGTTCACAAACGAATTTAGAATAATTTCTTTTTTCATCAACTTCCAAGCATTGTATGTCTGGCTTTTCAAATTCAATCATATTTACCTCCTAATAGAGTTGCATTGATATAGCAACCTTTAAAATATTTACCACTTTGCTATGGTATACTATTATTTTGAGTAAAGTTCTACTATTAAATGCTCTTCTACTGGTAAATCAATATCTTCTCTTGATGCTAATCTAACTACTTTACCTGTTAAATTGTCTAGGTCCCTTTCTAGCCAATCTGGAGTAGGTCTGCTAGCATTTTCTTCTACATTAGCTTTAATTGTAGCATTATCTTTCTTAATTTCTCTTACAGAAATTACATCTCCTGGTTTTACTAAATATGATGGTATATCACATTTTTTACCATTTACATCAAATTGTGAATGATTTACAAATTGTCTAGCTTGTGCTCTTGAAGAAGCAAATCCTAATCTATATACAACGTTGTCTAATCTGCTTTCTAATATTGTTAATAATTCTTCACCAGTAATTCCTTTTTTGTTTGAAGCCATTTCAAAATATTTTCTGAATTGTTTTTCTCCAACTCCATAATACATTTTTGTTTTTTGTTTTTCTCTTAATTGTGTACCATATTCAGAAAGTTTATTTCTTTTTTGACCATGTTCTCCTGGTCCATAATTTCTTCTAGCAATACTACATTTTTCTGAATAACATCTGCTACCTTTTAAGAATAACTTTTGACCTTCTCTGCGGCATATACGGCATTGTTCATCTTTATATCTTGCCATTTGTCTTTTACACCTCTTCTTTCAAATTTATTATTTCTTAATTATACTCTTCTTCTTTTTGGTGGTCTACAACCATTGTGTGGTATTGGTGTTACATCTTTGATGCTGCTTATTTCTAGACCTGTTGTTTGAAGTGATCTTATTGCAGCTTCTCTACCAGAACCTGGTCCTTTAACAAAAACATCAACTGTTTTTAATCCATGTTCCATAGCTTTTTTAGCTGCTGTTTCTGCAACTTCTCCTGCAGCAAATGGTGTGCTTTTTCTAGAACCTTTAAATCCTAATCCTCCAGCACTTGCCCAAGATATAACATTACCTTTAACGTCTGTAATTGTAACTATTGTATTGTTAAAACTAGAATGAATATGAGCTGAACCTTTATCTATATTTTTTCTATCTCTTCTTCTAGTTACTGTCTTTTTTGTTACATTTTTAGCCATCTTTCTAGCTTACCTCCCTTTTTTATACTCTTGCGAGCCTAAAAATTATTTCTTTTTGCTTACTAATTTTCTAGGACCTTTTCTTGTACGAGCATTAGTTTTTGTTCTTTGTCCTCTTACTGGAAGACCTCTTCTATGTCTTAATCCTCTAT
>CAKNPW010000052.1 GCA_930990555.1 uncultured Clostridium sp.
AGCAAAATTGAAAGTGTAACTAAACAAGTATAATTTAATCAAAAATAGTAATTTGAAAGTGAGGATTTAATAATGAATAAGGGAAAAACAGGAATATTGATGATAATATCTGGAAATATATTATATTTAGCCTATATTTTCTTTTGTAGCGACGAAATAACACCATTTAGTGAATTTAGTTCAGGGTTACTATTAGGCTTATCCGTAGGAATTAATTTAGTAGGAATAATATTATTGGTACTATATATTTCAAAAAATGAAAAAAATAAATGATTATATAGAAAAGAAAGGTGGCAAAAAAATGTATAAAACAGTTGTTATAGATTATTCGCCAAAAGCAGATGATATGGCACAAAAAGTAGAAGAAAAAGCAAATGAAATGTTAGAAAATGGCTATGAATTAGTTACAATGTCAATTACAGGAACAGCAAAAGCAATTTTAGTATTTAAGAGCAAATAGAAAAGATTATTACCAAAACCGATAAACTAAGATATATAATAAGAAAAAATATTAATATTATGATAAAAAAGAAGGGAAGGTAAAATATTGTGAAAAAAATTTCTGGAAATAAAAAACTAATTATTAGTGTTATGATAATTATAGTAGTAATTGCAATAATTGTGGGAAGTATAATTTCAATACAAAAAAGTGGAAGTAATATTTCTTTTGGAAAAAAGACTTTAAACATTTTATCAGGTTCTGAAAATGAAGTTTTAGAACCAATACTTGAAGAATTTGAAAAACAAAATAATGTTAATATAAATATGACATACGAAGGTTCAGTAGATATTATGCAAGAACTTCAAAATGGTGCTGAAAACTATGATGCAGTATTTCCTGCAAATAGTATATGGATAAGTATGGGTGATACTAATTTAAAAGTAAAAAATCAAAAATCAATTACAACAACACCTGTTGTATTCGGAATTAAAAAAAGTGTAGCAGAAAAATTAGGTTTTGTTGGAAAAGATGTAACAACCAAAGATATATTAGAAAAAATACAAAGCAAAGAACTTAGTTTTATGATGACATCAGCAACCCAGTCAAATTCTGGAGCGACAGCATATTTAGGATTTATTTATGCTCTACTCGGAAATCCAGAAGTAATAACAGCAGAAGATTTAGATAATGAAGAATTAAAAACAAACTTAACAACAATTCTTTCAGGAGTAAACCGCTCATCAGGAAGCTCTGATTGGCTTAAAGATTTATTTTTAGAAAGTGATTATGATGCAATGGTAAACTATGAATCAATTATAATCGATACAAATAAAGAATTAGTAGCTAGAGGAGAAGAACCTTTATATGTAATATATCCACAAGATGGTTTAGGAATTGCAGATTCACCACTAGGATATATTGATAATGGTAATAAGGAAAAAGAAGAAATATTTTTAAAATTACAGGATTATTTAATATCAGATGAAGTAAAACCAAAATTATTAGAATTAGGAAGAAGAACATCATTTGCAATAAATTTTGAAAATAGTAATCCAGAAACATTTAACTCAGATTGGGGAATTGATACAAAGAAAGTTTTAAATGTCATGAAAATGCCAACAGCAGATGTAATTCAAAAGGCATTAAATATGTATCAAACAGAACTTAGAAAGCCATCACTTACTGTATATTGTTTAGATTATTCAGGAAGTATGGCAGGAAACGGAGTGACGTCTCTAAGAAGTGCGATGAGTATGCTTTTAGATCAAACAAAAGCAAAAAATTATATGCTACAAGCAAGCACGAAAGATGTAACAATAGTAATTCCATTTGATAATAATGTGTTAGATATATGGAAAGCGGAAGGAAATGATGAAACAACATTATTAGAATTACAAAGTAAAATAGACTCATTAGACCCACAGGGAGGTACAGATATTTATAAACCACTAATTAAGGCAATGGATGAAATTAAAAAATATAATGTATCTGATTATACAACATCTATAATACTAATGTCAGACGGAAAATCGAATGTAAACTCATATAATCAGGTTGTAGAAGAGTGGAATCAAGAAAATTTAGACATTCCAATATTTTCAATAACATTTGGAGAGTCAGATGACAGAGAATTACAAGCACTAGCAGATTTTTCAACAGCAAGAGTATTTGATGGAAAAGATAATTTAGAAAAAGCTTTTAAACAAGCAAAGGGATATAATTAAAATTAAGCTGTTTTTTTAATATGAACAAACAGCAAAAGGAATGGTAATATGTTAATTTATAGAAAAAACATTATAAGATTTGATATTTTAAATACACTAATAGCAATTATTATATTTATTTTACTATTTACCATATTAGAGATAAATATAATAATTTCAGGAATACTTGCAATGCTTATTTATATTGGTAGTGCTTTGTTATTTGCACCAAATAATAAATTAGTGTTACTTGGGATAAAAGATTCAAACAAACAAAAAGAATATATGAATTTATTAGATAATGGCTATGATAATTATGAAAAAATAATTAATATTAAAAATCAAATAACCAAACCACATATAAAACAAGAGTGTAATGACATAATAGGAAAGATAGCAAAAATATTAAAATATTTAGAAAAACATCCAAAGAAAATAGGCGAAAATAAAAAGTTTTTTACATATTATTTAGAAACAATTTATAAAATTGTAAATTCATACTTTGAAATATCTTCTCAAAATATACATACAAAAGAAATTGAAGATGTTATATCAAAAACAGAAAAAACACTTGTAATGATAAATAAATCTTTAGACGACCAGTTTACAAAAATGATACAGAATGATGCATTAGATTTAGATACGGAAATAGATTTTTTAAAAAGCAGTATTCAGATGAAAGATTTTTAAAATTGGAGGTGAAAAAATGAAGTCAAAAATAGTAGGTGGAATTATATTATTACTAGTAATCATAGTAATTATTGCATTTCAATTTGTAAATGTGAATAAACCAGAAGAAATAACAGTATCAGGATATTTAGGTGGAGAAAAAGAAGGTCTTATGCAAGATGAAGAAGTTAAAAAAATATTAAAAGATAAATATGGTATAACAGTTGAATATACAAAAGCTGGTTCTATAGAAATGATAGAACAAGATTCATCAGATAAAGATTATTTATTTCCATCTAGTCAAACAGCATTAGAATTATTTAATCAGACTAAAAGTGATAAATTATATAAAAGTGAAATTGTATTTAATTCACCAATTGTAATTTATACTTGGAAACCAATCGCGGAAGCATTAATTAATAATAGAATAGTAGAAGAAAAAGACAATTCATATTATATTGCAGATACATCAGCATTAATAAAATTAGTAACAGACAAGAAAAAGTGGAGTGATATTGGTGTAAATGATTTGTATGGGTATGTAACAATACAATCAACTGATCCTAATAAATCAAATTCAGGAAATATGTTTGCAGGTTTAGTTGCAAATATTATGAATAATGAAACAGTAGTTGATTCAAGTACTGTTGATACAATTTTACCTAATTTAAAAGACTTTTTTGGAAAAATTGGTTATATGGAACATTCTTCAGGAGATTTATTTGAACAATATTTGAAAACAGGAATGGGAGCTAAACCAATGATTGCAGGCTATGAAAATCAAATGATAGAATTTGCAATAGAAAATCCAAATGATTGGAATATGGTAAAAGAGCAAGTAGCAGTTTTATATCCAGAACCAACAGTATGGAGTTCTCACCCATTAATTGCTTTAAATGAGAAAGGAGCAAAACTAATAGAAGCAATGCAAGATGAAGAGATACAAAAAATAGCTTGGGAAAAACATGGATTTAGAACAGGTGTTAATGGAACAATAAATACAGAAATTGAAGGCTTTTATGGAATACCTAAAAATATAAATGCAGTTATTCAAATGCCAAATCCAGATACGATGCAAAAAATAATGGATGGTATAAAATAAAAATAAATTGTAAGGAGTAAAAAAAATTATGGAAGAAATAAAAAAAGAAGATTTAATTATCAAAGAAGGAAGTACAGCAATTACTGAAGAAAGTATTTATGATTATAACAAATTATCAGAAGAAGATAAAAAAGAAGTAACAAACATTATGAAAAATATAGAAGATGGAGATTCTAACAGTGTGATTCAATATGGAGTAGGAGCACAGTCAGAAATTGCAAATTTCTCAAATAAAATGTTAGAAGATGTAAGAGCAAAAGATACAGATTATGTAGGTGATATTTTATCTAATTTAATGGTTAAAGTAAAAGATACAGACGTAAATGGTTTTATACAAGAAAGTCCATTAGAGAATATTCCTATAATTGGAAAATTAGTAGATAAAACAAAGAGATTTTTTGCAAAATATCAAAAAATTGAAAGTCAAATAGATGAAATATCTGAAAAGCTTGACAATGAAAGAACAATTCTCCTAAAAGATATTGTTATGTTTGACAATTTATTTGAAAAGAATACGGAATGTATTCATAATTTAGATTTATATATTATTGCAGGAAATAAAAAAATCGAAGAATTAAAAACAAAAATACTACCAGAAATGCAAAAAAAAGCAGAAGAAACAAAAGATCCTTTAAATGCACAAAAAGTTGCTGATATGAGTGATTTTACTGCTAGATTTGAAAAAAAGATACATGATTTGAAATTAACAAGAACAATTGCAATTCAAACAGCTCCACAAATAAGATTTATCCAGTCAGGGAATAAAGCTTTGGTAGATAGAATTCAGTCATCAATACTAAATACAATACCTCTTTGGAAAAGTCAAATTGTTCTTGCAATTGGAATTATTAGGCAAAAAGGTGCATTGGATTTACAAAAACAAGTAACAGAAACAACAAATGAGTTATTAAAGAAAAATTCTGAAATGCTAAAAACAAATACAATAGAAATAGCAAAAGAAAATGAAAAAGGAATTGTTGAATTAGAAACACTAAAAAAAGTAAATGACGATTTAATAACAACAATTGAAGAAACAATTAAAATAAGCGAAGAAGGAAGAGTAAAACGTAAAGAAGTGGAAAAAGAATTAGTTGTAATTGAAAAAGATTTAAAAGATAAATTGTTAAATGCAAAAAATAATTAAGATTTTAAAAAATATTGTCTGCTTTCTTTAATTATAAAATAAAGAGGTGTTATTTATGAATGAAGTTAATTATAATGCTATGATTAATTTTGAAAGATTTAAAAACTTGTTTTTAGCTCAAAACAAGAAATATTATAGAAAAATAGGAATCTTCAGTTCTATATTTTTTATTCCATTTACAATTTTACTAATATTTGCTTTTATATATGAACCATCAGGTAAAGGGGGTTTATATATTTTAGTAAGTTTATTATTAGTAGTGCTAGGAATACTTCTTATTTTTAAACCATTTATTATTTTTTATACAAGAAAGAATATTGTTACTAGTTGGTTTCAATTTCATGGATTAAAAGATTTAAAAGGCAGTTTTTCTAATTACAAGGTGGAATATAATGTTAATTTATCAAAATATGGTGTTAGTGAAAAATTTGTATCTGGTGCAGAAGTTAGATTTCCTTGGTTTACATTTACAGGAAAATATGTAGAGTCACCAGAAGGTGTTTATTTTACTTATGATGATGGTAAAAATAGTTCACTTATGTATAATATGCTTGGTGTGAACTATCTTTTAAGAGAAGAACTATCAGGAGAGACGTTGTTTATTGAAAAAGAAGTTTTAAATAAAAACCCTAATTTAATAGAAGATATTAAAAAATCAATAGAAAATTCTAAGAAAATATATAAAAATAAAAATGTTTCTAACGAAGAAAAAGAAAAAATGTTAAACTGGATAGCAAAACGTTAATTTGTAAAAAATAGGAGTTTCTATGAATAGTATTATAATATATGGTTCCCATTATGGAACAACAAAACAATATGCAGAAGAACTTTCAAAAAGAACTAATATAAAAGCAATTTCTTTTAAAAAATTTAATCAACAAATAAATGATTATGATAATATTATTTATTTAGGTGCTTTGTATGCCGGTGGAGTATTAGGGATGTCAAAAACACTAAAAAAATTAAATAATATTTCAAACAAAAAAATTCTTATTGCAACAGTTGGTCTTTCGGACCCAACGGATGAAGTAAATAAAAATAATATAAGGAATAATATAAAAAATCAGATACCAAAAGAAGTTCTTGAAAAAGCAAAAATCTTCCATTTAAGAGGTGGAATAGATTATTCAAAATTAAACTTTGCCCATAAAACTATGATGAAATTGCTTTATAATGCAGTTAAGAATTTACCAAATGAAAAGCAAACAGCTGAAGATAGAGCAATGATAGAAACTTATAACAAAAAGGTTAATTTTATTGATTTTTCTAGTTTAGATAAGATA
>CAKNPW010000053.1 GCA_930990555.1 uncultured Clostridium sp.
CAAAAAAATCATTAATTTCAAATAGGGACGCTGTGGCAAAAATTTCCGCAGTCCACTCCGTCCCTAAAGTTCAAAAAAGGGATTTAAGGAACGTCCCCAAATCCCTGCGAGGACCGTCCCCAAATTTTTTTTTTTATTTTTATTTTACTACTTCAACATCTATATCTATTTTTTCATCGTTTATTTTTGTTTCTACATAGTTGTCTCTTTTTTCATTGTAGAAGATATTGTCTGCTAAAGTGTCTTTCATTATTTGTTCTTTATATTTTTCTATAACTTCTTTTAATGTATCATTATTTGCAAAGTATAAATTTATTCTATCTAATACTTCGAAGTCTCTATCTTTTCTCATGTTTTGTACCTTAGATAAAATTTCTCTTAAATATCCTTCTTCTTTTAGTTCTGGTGTTATTGTTGTTTCTAATACAACTCCAAGTTCTCCTTCACCAGCAAAGGCATATCCTTCTTTACCTTGCATTGTTACTAATAAATTAGATTCGTCTAATGGTATTTGTTCGTCTTCTACTTCGATATATTCTACTCCACCATTTTTTACTTTATTTGCTAAATCCATTTGATTTAGTTTAGAGATTGCTTCTCTAATTTTTGGTATTAATTTTCCATATTCTTTTCCTAAAACTGGTAGATTTGGTTTTATTTCGAAGTCAACGTATTTAGACATATCTGCACCTAGAACTACTTCTTTTACATTTAGTTCATCTTTTACGATGTCTCCATAATATTCTGGAAGTGTTCCTACAGAAATTAGCATTTCTGAAAGTGGTTGTCTATTTTTGATATTAGCTGCATTTCTTGCGCTTCTACCTAATTTAACAATCTTGTATGCTAAGTCCATTTCTTTTTCTAAGTCTTTATCTATTTCAGCTTCATTTACTTCTGGCCATAAGCATAGATGTACACTTTCTGGTGCTTCTTTGTCTAAGTTAACAACTAAGTTTTGGTAGATTTCATCTGTTATGAATGGTACAAAAGGTGCTGCAACTTTTACTAAATTAACTAATACTGTATATAAAGTTACATATGCTCCAACTTTGTCATCTTCCATTCCACTTGCCCAGAATCTTTCTCTGTTTCTACGAACATACCAATTAGAAAGTTCATCTGTAAAGTCTTCTATTAATAAAGCAGCTCCTGTTATGTCATATTTATTTAATTTTGCATCTACTTCTTTTATTAATGTATACATTTTAGAAAGTATCCATTTATCCATTACATTTGTTACTTTAAAGTCTTTGTAGTTTAATGGATTAAACCCATCTATTTCTGCATATAGTACATAGAATGAATATACATTCCATAATGTACTTAAGAATTTTCTTTGTGTTTCTTGTACACTTTTTACAGATAATCTTGTTGGAATCCATGGGCTACTGCATGTATAGAAATGCCATCTAGTAGCATCTGCTCCAACTGTATCTAGTAATTCAAATGGATCTACACCATTCTTTTTAGATTTAGACATTTTTTGTCCTTTATCATCTAGAACATGTCCTAATACTATACAGTTTTCATATGATGATTTATCAAACAAACATGTAGAAACTGCAAGTAGTGTATAGAACCATCCTCTTGTTTGGTCTATAGCTTCTGAAATAAACTGAGCTGGGAAGTTTGCTTCGAATATTTCTTTGTTTTCGAATGGATAATGCCATTGTGCAAAAGGCATTGAACCAGAATCGAACCAACAATCTATAACTTCTTTTGCTCTTGTCATTTCTTTACCACAATGTGGACATTTTAGATGTACATCATCAATATATGGTTTATGAAGTTCTATATCGTCTGGTACATTTATTCCTTTTTCTTTTAATTCTGCTATACTTCCAATACATTCTTGGTGACCACATTCACAAGTCCAAATTGGAAGTGGAGTTCCCCAATATCTATCTCTTGAGATTCCCCAATCTATAACATTCTCTAAGAATTTTCCAAATCTTCCTGTTTTAATTGTTTCTGGCATCCAATTTATTGTGTCATTATTTTTTAATAAATTGTCTCTTAGTTTGCTCATTGCAACAAACCAACTTTCTTTTGGATAATATAAAAGTGGTGTGTCACATCTCCAGCAATGTGGATAAGAGTGTAGATGTTTTTCTTTACTGAACAATTTATTTTCTTCTTCTAACCATTTACAGATACCTTCATTACAATCTCTTACGAATTTGCCTGCCCAAGGTTCTACTTCTGGAACAAATTTTCCTTCTTTATCTACTAAATTTACAAAAGTTATTCCATTTTGTTTTGCAACTAAACTATCATCTTCACCATATGCTGGTGCAATGTGTACTATTCCTGTACCATCTGTTAATGTTACATAGTCCCCATGGATTACTTCGAATGCTTTTCCATCTACTTTTGCAAATGGCATTAGTTGTTCATATTTTGTTCCTAATAATTCTGTTCCTTTATATTCTTTTAAGACTTCATATTCTTTGTCTTTTAATACTGTTTCTACCAAATCTTTAGCTAAAACATATACTTCATATTTTGGTTCTTCCTCAGTTCCAACATTTACTTTTACATCTGCATATGTGTATGCTTTATTAACACATAATGCTAAGTTTGATGGTAATGTCCAAGGTGTTGTTGTCCAAGCTAAAATATATTTATTTTCTTCACCTTTTACTTTAAATTTAGCTATACAAGTTAAATCTTTTACATCTTTATATCCTTGAGCAACTTCATGTGATGAAAGTGCTGTTCCACATCTTGGGCAATATGGCATTACTTTATGACCTTCATATAGTAATCCCTTTTTCCACATTTCTTTAAGTGCCCACCATACAGATTCTATATATTCATTATGATATGTTACATATGGTTTTTCCATATCTACCCAGAATCCTACTTTGTTTGTCATTTCTTCCCATAGATGAACATATGAGAATACACTTTCTTTACATTTCTTTACGAATTTTTCTACACCATATTCTTCTATTTGTTGTTTTCCTGAAATTCCTAATTCTTTTTCTATTTCTAGTTCAACTGGAAGTCCATGTGTATCCCAACCAGCTTTTCTTAATACTTTGTAACCTTTCATTACTTTGTATCTTGGTATAATGTCTTTCATTACCCTTGTTTCGATATGTCCAACATGTGGTCTTCCATTTGCTGTTGGAGGTCCATCATAAAATGTGAAGTATCTTTTTCCTTCGTTCATTGCAAAGTTTTTCTTAACAATGTCTTTTTCTTTCCATAGTTTTGCTACATCATTTTCCATGCCTACAAAACCGTCTTTAAGTTCTACTTTTTTGTACACTGTAATTCCTCCTTCTTTTATTTTTTATTAGGGATTTCACTTTACTAAAGTATTGTAAAATCAACAATCAAAAAGCCCTTTTCATCCTGTTTAGGACGAAAAGGGCATAATTCCGCGGTACCACCTAATTTAATAACTTACGTTATTCTCTCTAATTTCTTTAACGCAGAATATACGACAAAACTTACTATTAGTTCAGTTTCGCAACATATAAGGTGATAACAATTATATTTTATCTTACTAGAATTTCAGCATACATCTAGCTCTCTTAAAGACTAATTTATAACTGTGTTGTCCTTATTTTGTCTTTTTTTATGTGCATCTATTATATCATGATATTTTTATTTTGCAAGTATTTTGCTATATTAATTTCTATGCAAATTTCATATCTTTATCTTAAAATAATCATAAAAATTGACCCAGCATATACTATTATTGTTCCTATTACCAATAAAATTGTGCTTTTACCATTTATTTTTTCAATTTTATTTGTACCTTCTTTTTTTATATTTTTTCTTAATTGTATAATTGTGTATACTTGAGGCGTTAATAAAAGTATATATATAATAAATAAAATTATTATAAAAATATTGTATTGTATTGAAGCTTTTTCTATGTCCAAGCCTATATAAGAAGAAGGTCGATCAACATATTTTAAGAAACAAAGAACTATTAAATTAATTATTCCCAAAATAAAAAATTTTTTTGTTCCATATCTTATAACTTTATTTGTATTTTTGTTTAATTTTATATTTTTCTGAATATACATTATAGTACATATGGAAATAATTACTATTAATATAAGTATTATTAGCTGAAAAATCGCTTGTAGATCTACATATGTTGATAAAGTCTCTACATTTTGTAAATCTTGAATATCATATACATTCATTTTTTGCTCCTTTATTCATCATTTATTGCATTAAAATAGCAAATATAAACCATAAGTATATAAAACAACAGAGAGAAACACCTATAATTCCTAATACCATTCCTGCTTTTCCTAATTTACTATTAATTCTATGTATAGATTTAACACCAAAAACTATTGCCAAAATTCCTGTAATTAACGACATATACCAAAATATAATTGTAAGTATTGATATAATTCCTAATGTTAATGATGCTGCTGGCATTCCTGAATAATTGCTAACTTCTTTTTTATAAATTTTTCCCATATTTATCCCCCTTAATCAAATAAAACTTCTTTAATTTCTGCTAATGTATCTATATTATTTGCTTTAATTTCCTTATTTGAAACAGTATATACTGTATCATCTATGTATAAGCCTCTAATATCTGAAGTATAGGCATTAGAATTAACATCATGTGTTATTATTCCTCTTAAATTAAATCCATTTGCTATATCTAAACTATATACTGCATATCCAACTTTGTTATATGTTCTACTCTTTAAGTAACTTGTGTATGACTTTGTAGCAGAAGATATATCATCTTCTTCTGTAATACTTAAATCTGTCGTATAATTTTTTATAGGAATTGCTAATAGATTTCTTTCTTTATCTAATAATAGTGCTTTATGATTTTCTAAAACAGTAGAATTTGTTTTAGAATCTCCTATTACTTCCTCTGATATCATTTTTGGATTACTTATATCAGTAACATCAAATAATGCCATTTTCATTCCTGTAACTTTTGAAGAACTTGAAGTAACTCTTCCTAAAGAATTTCTTCTAACAATTTCTTCTGTTTGGAAACCAAAACCAATAATATGATTTTCATCATATGGCTGTAAATATGTACTATATCCTGGAATCTTTAAAGCTCCTAAAGCTTTTGGATTTGCTGGGTCACTTAAATCTATAGAATATAATGGATCTACATTTTTATATGTTACAAGATATGCTCTATCCCCTACAAATCTTGCTGAATACATTTTTTCCCCTTTAGCAAGATATGCTGTTTCTCCTAATTGTTTTAAATTATTATCTAGGACTACTACTCTTGATCCTTTTGTTGTATATAATGCAATTCTTAAATTATCATCTTTTTCATCTAAAGAAAATTGGTCTATTGTTGTTCCTTCTACTTGAGTTTTAGTTTGATATTCTACACTTCCATCTTCTTTAAAATTAAATTTATATATGTTCGAACCATAAGTACTGTCACTCTCTTCTATTGCATCTCCAATTCCTAAAAGTCCTTTTAGTCCAAATATATCGCTAAATTCTACATCTCTGCTTCCACTATATCCATTATCAATTAAATACATATTTTTTTCTGATATATATGCATTCTCTACATCCATTAAATATGATTGAACTTTAATTTTATTTTCTGGTGTATTTAAATTATATGATGCTATAACTGTTTGCATCCTTGTATATAAGTCATTTATTTTATATGCATTTGGTTTATCTGGATTTACAGTAGCACCATCTTCTACATATTCTAAATTTCCTTCGCTTAATACTCTTCCAGATGAAATTACATATAAATTACCATTTATATACCTTGATGTATAATATTCCTTATTTATTTCAAATTCTTTTATTTTGTCCGGATTTTCTATATCTGCTAAATCATAAACCTTAACAATTGTTTTCGTATTATTTCCAGAAATAACTACTAATTTATTATTTTGTAATATTAAATCTTCTGGATATATATTACTCAATGGTTCTTCTATCTTTGCTACCACATTCATCTCAGTTGGATTTTTTGCATATGTTATATATACTGTATCGTCTGAAATTGAATATACATATTCACCATCTGTTTTTACAATATCTGCCTCATCCACATTTTCTACTTGTATATTTGTTGTTGAATAGTCTGAAGTAGTTGTTCCTGCATTTGTACTTGGAAATAAGGAATCAAAAGATTTTGTACCATCGGCAGTAGTTGTTCTTACTAATGGAATATTATATCCGTCAGAAGATGATGTTGAGCTTGCATCTTCTACAATTTCACTTGAAAAACTATGAGTAGGTAGAGCAATTAATGGGCATATAAATGCTGCAGCCACTGGACAACAGTGTTTTACGAACATTTTAATAATATTTTTGTAATATTATTAAG
>CAKNPW010000054.1 GCA_930990555.1 uncultured Clostridium sp.
AATAGGGACGCTGTGGCAAAAATTTCCGCAGTCCAGAACGTCCCCAAATCCCTATATCCCGATTGCTTTGTTAAGCCATGTTGAATATATGTATACCTTATCAACCTTTCTATTTAAGGATTCTTCTAAAGCTTTTTTATAAATTTCTAGTTGAATATTATATTTATCTTTTAAACTTTGTTCATTATTATTTTCTACATAATCTGTTTTATAGTCTACTAAAACTAATTTATCTTTATTAGTTATATAGTACAAATCTATAATACCTTGTACTAATATTTCATCTTTTGTATTGTTTTGATATATTTCATTTGCTTTTAAATTTAGATAAAAGGCTTTTTCCTGTTCTACTACTTTTGCAGTTTGCATTTCTTTCCAGATATTTGATTTTAGAAAAGCTAGTATTTTATTATAATTTACACTTTCAGCTTCTTTTGGTAAAATTATTTCCTTGTTTACTAGGTTGCTAACCATGTTTTTTAATTTTTCTAAATTGTACTCTTCTTTATAATTTAGTTTTTGTAAACATAAGTGCATTATTGTACCCTTTTCTGCTGGTGTTAAATCTGTTTTTTCTATTAAGAAATTTGGCTTTTTCAAAGTTATTCCAATCTTTTCCTCAGTTTTATCCTTTGATAGTTCTTTAATTTTTGAAACAGAAAGTTCACTTGGCATTTCTGTAGAATCTTTATATTTATATTCCCATTCCAAAATATTCTTTATTTTTTCCATATTTTCTTTTGATGTTTTTTTATTTTCTATATCTTTTAATACATCTTTTCTTTCTGTTTCACTTTCTATAGTTTGATTTAATATTTCTGCTTTACTTACTACATTAAATTCAAATATATCCGAATTTTTAATTTTATTTTTTAAATAAACTAGTTCTATCCAATCCAAATATGATTTATAACTTTCTAGTATTTTAGGATTTATCTTTGAGTTATTTTCACTTTCATAAATTTGTAATTCTTTCTCTTTGCTCTCGATAGATTTTTGTAAGTCTTTTTCTATTCCTGTGATAATCAATTTTTCCTTAGCCCTTGTTAAAGCAACATATAGCACTCTCATTTCTTCGGAAATACTTTCTCTTTTACTTACCATCTTGATTGCTTCTTTTGCAAGTGTTGGATATTCTATCTTTAATTCGCCATTTTCATAATTTGGTCCAAAGCCAATTTCTTGATGTATTAATATTTTTTCTCTTAAATCTTTTAAATTAAAGTTTTTTCCTGTACTACTTAAAAATACTACAGGGAATTCTAAACCTTTACTTTTATGAATACTCATAATTCTAATTACATTTTCGTTCTCACCAATTATTTTTGCTGCACCTAAATCATTGTTACGAAGCTTTAACTTATCTATAAAGTTTATAAAATTAAATACACCTTTAAATGATGCACTCTCATACTGCTTTGCTCTTTCAAAAAGCATTTTTAAGTTTGCTTGTCTTAACTTTCCATTTTGCATTAATCCAACATAATTATAATACCCGGTATCCATATAAATTTTCCAAATCAACTCATCTAACGCTAAAAATTCACTTTCTTCTCTCCAATTATTTATAAGTTCTAAGAAAGAATCAATTTTATTACGCAATTCTTCATTTACCTGAATTCTTGATTTTACAACACTTTCATAAAAGTTTTCATATTTATCTGCTAATCTAATTTCTATTAAATCATTATCTGTAAATCCACCAATCATTGATCTCATAACTGTAACTAATGGTATGTCTTGCATTGGATTATCTATTATTTTTAGGCATGACATAATTATTTGAATTTCTACTGAATTTAAATATTCTGTAGATGTTTCACTATATACTGGCATACCTAGATCTGAAATTTCTTTTTCATATATTGGTGATAATTCTGTTGTTGATCTTAACAACACAACTATATCTTTATATGTAACTTTTCTATAACCTTCTTTTTTATCTAACACATAATAATTACTATTTATGAGCTCATTAATCTTTTGGGCTACATACCTTGCTTCTAAAATAGAGTTTTCAATTCTTTCTGTTTTTACATTATCTTCTTCATCTTCTTGTGAGTCTTTTGTAGTGTCTTCCAAATTAATTATATTTATTTCCGTTTTCCCTGCAAAATCTATATTTTCCAATTGAGGCTTTTCATAATTTGCTCCTAAGTTTAAATATTCATCTTCATTATAATCAACATCACCTAAATCTTTGCTCATAATTTCTTGGAAGATAATATTAGTTGTATCTAGTATATTTTTTCTACTTCTAAAATTTTTAAATAATTGTATTTTTAAATCATCAGCTTCTGTTTTTTCCTTTTTTAATTTATATGTTTTGTATTTATTTAAAAATAGTTCTGGCATTGCTTGTCTAAATTTATATATACTTTGTTTTACATCTCCTACCATAAATATGTTGTTGCCTTTAGAGATTGAGGTTAATATGTATTCTTGAACCATATTACTATCTTGATATTCGTCAATTGCAATTTCTTCGAACTTCTCTTGATATTTTTTTGCAATCTCTGAAGGTACATATTTTCCATCTTCGTCCTTAATCAATATTTTTAAGGCTAAATGCTCTATATCATTAAAATCTATTATATTTCTTTCTAGTTTTGCCTTTTTATAATTTTCGTTAAATTTTAAAATTATTGCTTGTAGTAGATTTAGGACTTCGTACATATCTTTTAAATCTGCTAATACCTCAGCTGAAGTATATATAAAAATGCTATCTTTTAATTTCTTAAATTTTGCATTTATCATATCTCTTTTTTCTTTTACAAGCGCAGGTGTTTCTGAATTTATTTTTTTACTACTTGGCCATCTAACAAAAGAAAAGTTCTTTGCAAGTTCATATGATTTATCCCATGAATTTAAGTTCGCTAATAGACTTTCTAAGTTTTCTATGTCTAATCTTATTGCTTGCGAAAATTTTTCTAATTCATTTTCTGCGTCTAATTCTTTTTTTATTTTCTTTAAACCTAAAATATTTTCTTCAATACATTCTTTATAATTATTTAAAATAATTTTTCCCCATACTGTCTCTGCAAAATCAGTATTTTCGATATCTATATCAAATAATTTTACTTTTTCAGCTAACCATTTTTCTGGGAATGGTGCACTTTGAATAAAATTATATATACTTTTTACTATATCTTTTAGAGGCTCATCATCTTTATAACTTGTATAGATTTCTAAAAGTTTTAAAAATCCTTTATCTTCTTTTAAATACAAATCTTCAAAAAGTTCATCTAATACCTCTTCTTTTAAAAGTTCTATTTCTGCTGTATCACCAATTCTAAAGTTTGGTGATATGTTTATTTCGTAAAAATTATTTCTTATTACATCTAAACAAAAAGAATGTATTGTACAAATATTTGATTTATTTAAAAGTGTAATTTGCTTTTGTAGACGTAAATTAGTTGGCTCCTCTTCTATCTTCTTATAAATTGCATTTAATATTCTTTCTCTCATCTCACTTGCAGCAGCATTTGTAAAAGTCACAACCAATAATTTATCTATATCAATTTCTTCTTCAATTATTTTATTAATTATTCGCTCTACTAAAACAGCCGTCTTACCACTACCTGCTGCTGCAGCAACCAATATATTAGAACCCTTTTCGTGTATAGCTTGACTTTGCTCCTCTGTCCATTTAACTTCGCTCATTTTATCTCCTTCGGGATTTAGAAACATCGGGATTTTAGGACATTCCTCGGGATTTGGGGACGGTCCTTTTTTCCCTCTTCGGGGATTTGAAGACATTTCTCTTTTCCCTATATTAATTCTTCTAATTTTTCTATATCGTTTTTGTAAAATTTAAGTGCATTTTCATATGTTCTGCTATCTTCTAAATCTATTCCTACTGTTTTTAAAATATCTAATGATTTTTTACTTCCACCCATTTTTAACATATTAATATATTTTTCTACTAAACCTTCTTCTCCTGCTAAAATTCTACTTGCTATGTCTATTGCACAAGATATTCCTGTTGCATATTTATATACATAAAAACATCTAAAGAAATGATGTATTCTAGTCCAATTATATTTATTATATTCGTCTATAACTAAATCTTCACCATAATACTTTTTGCATAAATCTACATATATATTTCCTAGTTTTTCTGCATTTAATATTTCTTCATTTTCTATTCTTGAATGTACTTCTTGTTCAAATTCTGCAAACATAGCTTGTGTAAATAAAGTGCTTTTTACTGTTTCTATTCTGTCATATAATAGTGCTATTTTTTCTTGTTTATCTGTTGAATTCTCTAGTCTATATTGTGCAAGTAAAATTTCATTTACTGTTGAGGCTATCTCTGCTAATAAAAGAGTATAGCTATGTTCTAGCACATTTTGATTTTTGTCAGAATAATATGAATGCATTGCATGTCCAAACTCATGGGCGATTGATGATACATCAAAATTTGTTCCAGTATAATTTAAAAGTACATATGGATGAACTCCGTATACTGGCATATTATATGCTCCTCCTCTTTTGTTTGGAGATTGGTATGCATCCATCCAATTTGAATTAAATGCTTCTTTTAATTTGTTTACATATTCTGTCCCTAGTGGTGCTAGTGCCTTTAGCACAAGCTCTTCTGCATCTTCTATATCCATTATAGTATCGGTTTGATTGAATGGATTTATACTCATATCATACATATGAATATCTGGTAAATTTAAAAGCTTCTTTTTTAATGATGTATATTTATGATTGATTCCTATATGTTCATTAACTGTTTTTAATAAAGTTTTATAAACTTTTACTGTAGCCTCATCATCTATTACTGCTTTTTCTAATGAACTTTTATAATTCCTTAATTTAGCAATCTTTGTATCCTGCTTTACTGTATTTAAATATAGTTCTGTTATTGTATTTATATATTTACCATATTCTGATACTAGTGTTGTAGCGCCCTTTCTTCTTACTTCTCTATCTTTATTTTCTAATAATTTAGAATATTCCGCTTCATTTACTTCTAGTTCATTTCCGTCTGAATCTTTAATAGATGGGAATTTAATTTCTGCATTTGTTAATACACTATATGCATTTTCACATCCATTAAATGTATCAGAAAATTTTGATAGCACTTCTTCTATTTCTTTACTTAATATATGTTTTTTGTTTTCTAAAATTTCATTTATCCTTCTTGAATATCTTTGTAAGCTTTTATCTTCTTTAATGTATTTTTCTAATGTATTTGTATCCATATCTGTAAGCTCTGGTACCATAAATGCTGTGTTTTCATCTATTTTATTGTCTAATTCTTCTGCTTCTTTAAATAGCTCTACTGCTTCTTGATTTGTCATATTTTTATGATATTGTAACATTCCATATGCATATATTTTGCAATCCATTTCTACTATTTCTTCAAAAATTTTATAGCATTTATATATATTTTCTGATGAATCTTTTAATTTTCCTTTATATTGAACAATTTCTTCTAGTTTCTCTTTTACCTTTTTAATATCTTCTTTATAATCTTCCTTTGTTTTATAAATATCTGTAAACTTCCATTCGTATTTATTTTCCATAATACCCTCCTTTGTTTGGATTATTATATCAATATGTATTTTTAAAATCAATGCACTTCTATTTAAAACAACAAAGAAGCCTATAGCATTCTGCTAAAAAGCTTCTTTGTCTGAAATATTGCCAGCGTACTGGCTTTTGGACGATTTACTAGTTACAATTGGTGTACTTTGAGTGCACCTTTTTTTTGATAGACAACTTGCTTGTGTCTATCAACCATTCCACGTTGCGTGGAATAGGATTTTGCGGACCAGGGAAAATTTCCTCAAAAAAACTAGATACCCTTGTAATCCTAATGATTGGCCTACTCCAAGGAAATCTTTTCTTAAATAACTCCTTGTATTGGGTTGGACTTTGCATAACTGTAAGTATCCTACTGTATACCCGTTCGTAAACAATTTTCGGTTCTGACCTTAACCTCTTTTCCCAATAGTCTGGTTCCTCCCTGTCTGTAATGGCATTATCTCTTAAAAATTCCAAGTGTTTCGAACATTCTTGCCCAACCATTTTTGAAAATTCATCTGCCACTTCTTCGAATGAAGTTCCTACAAATTTCCGCACATCCATGATAAAATCCTCCGTTTATATCAAAAAATTAATCAAATCATATTATAGCAAGTTTATATAAATTTGTCTATTGCATTTATATAATTCATTTTCATAGTTGTAGGTTAGTCAATCATATGTCACACTTTTTTGAAAAATATATACTTTGAGTA
>CAKNPW010000055.1 GCA_930990555.1 uncultured Clostridium sp.
TTGTTACTATAATTGGTAATTTATTTTCATTTCTATTTTCTATAATTGTATATAATTTTTCTAGTGCCCAACTTCTAATTCTTTCTGTTCCTAAATCATCAATTATAAGCATATCAACCTTAGAATACAATTCTATTATGTCTTTTTCTTTACTAGAAAAATCTTTAAAAGTATCTTTAATTACATCCAGCAATACAATTAGTCTTCCCATTAAAACTAACATATCTTTTTCAGTTAGTTTATTTAAAATAGCTGTTGCTAAATGTGTCTTTCCAGTTCCTGATTTTCCAGTAATAATAAGTCCATATTTTTGATTTTTATTTATACATTTTTCTGTAAAATCTTTTGCGATTTCTACTTTTTTTTATTAATTTCTGTTATTATGAAATTATCAAATTGATAATCTTGTATTCGTTTACTAAGATAATTTTGTATATAAAATTGCCTTGTCATTTGCTCCATTTGTTTTCTTTTCTTTTGTTTTTCTTCTTTTAAATCTATTTCATTCCAATAGCTCTTTGACTGTTTACAATTGCATCTTTCATATTCTATTGAACTTAATGGCATATTTGCATATAAATAATCTAAGCCTATTGGTTTTAAATCTTTTCCACAAAATTTACATTTGTTGTGGAATATTTCATCTTTAAAATTACATCTCGTATTTTCTAAATCCATTTGTGTTCTCTTCTTCCTTTCTTACTTCTTTTCTTTTATTTTCTTTATTCTCTTCTTCTCCGTTACATAACGTTACTGTAACGTTACTCTTTCCATTTCTACTTTTTAACTTTTCACGATATCTTTGTTGTCTTAATCTTCCTTGTTCTTTGTATTTTTCATATGTTTCAATACTTTGATATTTATTCCAATTTTTAATTTTGTAAACTTCATTTGCTAGAATTATCATTTCTAATTCTAAAAATTTTTTAATTATTTCTTCCATTTTTTCAAAAGACTTTCCCATAATCTTTGAAAAATATTCAATTGTCATTGGTTTGTTCTCGCCTATTACTAAATTACCTTCTTTATTACATTCCATAGCAATAATTAATAATTGTATCCATACTCTAATATATGTATCTCCATCAGGCTCTTTAAGTAATATTAGAATTTTCCTATTTGCAAATAAATTTACATCAATTTTTAACCATTGTAACTTGTACATTGCCTCCTTTCCTCTCTTTCTTCAAAATTTAAAGCATAGATTGTAATTCCATATTTCTCAAATACTCATCTAGGGCTTGTACTCTAAATAAATATTTTCCACCAACTTTACAATATGGAATTTGTTTTTTCCTTACCAGTTGATTAATTAACCAATATGAAATACCTAAGTACTCTGATGCTTCTTTCATTGTTAGTGTAGTTCTTTGAATTTGATTATTCATCATAATATACCTCCCTTCTTTCTTATTGAAGGTCTTCCTCTCCCTTCTAATATAAAGCCCAGAACAACTATTAAAAATTGAGCTGTTTTTCGAAATTTCTTAAATTTTTTATTTTATTTTCTTCTTCTATAGTGTTTTCAATGGTTTTGCCATTTTTTATTTATAATAATTATTGCAATTTTCACTATGTTTTTGTATAATTAAGATACTTTGTTAGCAATTTTATTTTATAAAGTATGTTGCAATTTATGTTTTTGAGGTGTTTATATGTTAAGAGAAGATAATATTCCAACAAAAGATTACTTTAACATTTGGTTTAATAAGGAAAAAAGAAAAGAGTTTTATACAACTTCTATTTCTTTGTATAAAACTACTTTTAATCATAATAAGAATAATAGATTTACAAATATACTTTTTGATAATGCTAATAATGATAAAGAAATTTATTTTTCTTCATCTACATTGTTAGAGCCTTTTGAAGAAAGTTATGGTACTTTTTTAATAAGATTCCTTAATGCGAATTTTGCATCCTTTGAAAGCTCTTATCGTACCTTTTTCTGTTTTTATGGATTTTCTATTTTAAACGAATTTGATAAATCTATTCCTTTATTAAATTGTTTTAAAACAGAAAATGAATTTATTAAAACTTACCAACCTATTTTCAATAGAATTAAGCCTAAATTAAAAAAATTACAATATTTAATAATACAATGTGTGGACTATATGTTTAATTTAAATAATAATTCAGTAGATAAAAATTATACTCCTTTAGAAAAATGTCTTTCTTATTCTATATTTAATAATTTATTTAAATATTCTACAAACATAGAAGTATATTATTACCAGCAATTTGCACATGATATTTACCATATAGCTTCACAATCTATAACACCTAAAATTGTTAGAGAACACCTAGAAAATGGAATAATAACTCTAGATGATAGCCCTGTTTTTCATACTTTATACTTATCTAATATATTGTATATTTCTTTATTTGAAATAGCTACTAATAAGAATGTAAAAATTAAGATTTGTAAAAACTGTGGTAAATATTTTATTCCACTTAAAAATACCGAAAAATATTGTGATATTGTATATTGTAAAGATGAAATAACTTGTAAAAAGATTGGTGCTAATAACTCTTATTCTAAAAAAAGAAATACTATTGAAGGAATTAAATTTTATAGAAATAATTATCAAAGAAGATTAATGCAAGTTAAAAGATCTAAGGATGAACAAGTTAAAATATCATTTAATAATTGGAAAAAACTTGCCAAAGAAAAAATTAAAGAATTTAATAATAATAAAATTTCAGAAGAAGAATTGCTTGAATGGATGAAATATAATAAAAATAAATAGTTCTCTCAGGACTATTTATTTTTTAAATCTTTATATTCTATTTCAATTTCTGGAAAATCCTTAATTATAACATCAGACATTTTTGAATTTTTTATTTTTATATCTAATATAGCTAAACAAACATACATCAATTCACTCTTCTCTAAATAAGTTTTATAAATATAATCTTTATCTTCTGAATCATAGACTGAATTTTCAATATCTAAGCAACTAAAACTTCCCTTTAAAATAATCCCCAAATCACAAACTATTGTAATTCTATCTGGCTTTATACTTAAAATTTCAGTACCCCATACTCCATTTTTTGTTATTTCTTCTACCTCAATATTTCCTTCTTCAAAATCATTATCTCCTGAAACTGAACATATCTCTTTTAGTTGTTTATCTAAATTATATTTATCTAAATATTTTGTTATTGTATCTTTTCTTTCTTTTCCATAATTAATTATTAAATCTGATAATTCCTGTATTGAGGATATCGTTTCTATATTTTGTATATTTTTAACCGCTTGCTTTATCCCTTTATCTTTAGTTACAATAATATTCCTAATTGAATAATTATCTTCTACATACCTTTTAACACCTTCCACAAAAAAGGCATCTTTAAATTCATATGGTTTTGATTTTTCAAATGGATATTCTTTTTTAAAGTATTTCTCTAAAACTTTTTCTGTATTGATAGTATCTAGCTCAAAGACTTCTGCTTGACTTAGTTTTTTAAATTCCTCGAAACTTTCTAATTCTGAATTTAGATTTTCATTAATAGTTTCTTCATCTATATAATTTTTTATCCATTTGCAATGTTTCTTTATCTTACTTTCATTGTCTAGTTTTCTTTGTGTGAGGTGACTTTTCACTTCATTATCTATAACAGATATTATTACATTTTTTACTTCTTTATTATCAATATGTTTAATAAAATTAGCAATAATATCATTTTTTAAGCTAAAATTAAATCCTAGTTCCTCATAAATATTTGTATCTATAAAAACAGTTATCATAATCTCTCCAATACAATCATTTTATTTCTGCTTTTTTTAAAAGTTTGCAGACATCTTCTAATTCAACAAATGTTATTTTTTTATTTGATAATCTAGCCAAAAATCGCAATGTACCCTTGAAAGAATTATCTATGTTCTGTGGCACTACTATCATTATTAATTGACATCTTTCATCCGTCATTCCCTGCTCAACAAATTGCCTTATAATCTCTTGTCCAACTGAAGATGTTGACAATAGTATTGTATTTATTTTATTTGATGCTTGTGACGCATTTTTCTTGATGATGCCTTTCATTTCATATTCCTTCCCTTTTACATTAATTATTCCAGAAACGTCTCCATATTCTCCCCCTTTATGTGGTTGAGGTTTAAATCCAGGAATAATTCCATAAAATAATTTAGGTAAACAAAGTTGTTGTTTATCATTTAAACATTTTGCAATTTTATTATAAGAACATATTCCACTACATTTTTCTTTCATCTCTACTGCAAATTTTACTAATTCATCATCAATCATAAATCCTTTTACATTAAATTCATCAATTTCATCAAATTGTATCTCCCCATCTTCTTGATTTTCATTTGACGAAATCATAAGAATATCATCCATTATGCAAATTGAATAATTTAAATTAGCATTTGGATATACTTTTTTCAAATTGTTATTAAGCATATCTATACATCTTTTTGTTGGAACATACCAATATCTATCCATAACTAGTTCATGCCCTTCTTGACACACAGCTTTAATAGGAGCTCCACACTCGCAAAATTTTTCTTTTACTTTATTTGATAAATTTCTACCACATACACTACATAATGGAATTTCATAAGAATCACACTTTTCGCAATAAGGCCTTAAAATTTTTATAAATAATCTATCATTATTTAAGATATCTTTTTTGTTATTTGGAAAACTTATATTTTTTTCTTTATCCATATTAGCTATTAATTGTGTTAATAGCCAATTCATCTTTTCTTGCTCAACAGTAGATAATAATGGCCATTTCAAATCTTGACCAATTTCTTTAAATATTAATTTAACATCCTTCCCTTTTAAATTATCTATCTCTTCAAATATAATTTTAATAGCTTCTTCTGTCCAAGCAAAAAGTTCTTTTGAAGATAAGTGTTTTAATATACTTATATTTCCCTTTTTGACATTATATCTAACTGTTGCAGTTATATTGTCATATATTGGTGTTATATAGCTTCCTGAAGTGTTAAATCTATTTTTTCTCACTCTATTAACTTCTTTTTTTGTTCTTCTGTAAAACCTTCTGAACGCGAAATAGCCGTTTTTTCTCCTTCAACGCCTTGTAATACAATTTTACTCATTATACTGTCATTAAATATTCTATCTAGTGCACTCAAAGGTGGTTTTATGGCTGATAAATTTTTATGAAGTTCTTTTATTAAAGCATCTGCAAAAACTTTAGTCATTTTCTCATGTTTGACAATATATGCAACATAACTTTTATCAATTCCAATCCATGAACATCCTTTATGTTGTTCCCATACTTGATCTGCTTTACCTGTTTCATTTATATAATTATAAATTTTGCTATATACATATACTAATTCTAATCTATCATTATATTCTGTAATCTTTTGTATTTTTACATTTCTATATTCTCTAACATCACAAGGTATATTTTTTCCTTCTAGTTGTTTTATTATCTCTATATCCTGTTTAGAAATAGTTTCATCAAATCTCCAAATAGAAAATGTTACTCTATTTCCATAAATGTAATCCTCTATTAATTTATCAATTTCCTTAATATCAATTAAATTCTTATTTTTTAACTCTATTATTATTTGAGATTTATCTTTGTTTTTTATTTCATTTTCTTTTATCCCTTTCTGTACTGAATATTCAAACAATGCTTGCCATGGTAATGTATTTATCTTATTATACAATTCATTAGAAATTTCCATATTTCCCCCTATAATCTCCAATTTTTTCATTATTATAACATCTTTTCCATTAAAATTCTACACATGTTAACTTATTATGCTAATTAATATTACATTTCTTCCAGTCTCTTTATATTTTTATAAAATTTTTCATGAATTTTATTGTAATCTTTGCAATCAACTAAAAAGAAACAAAAACAGCTAGTAATTTATCAAAAAATACTATATAATACACATAAATTCTCTCCCTTCCATAGTTATACTTGAAAGGAGGTGAAATAAGTAATGGCTGGGAGT
>CAKNPW010000056.1 GCA_930990555.1 uncultured Clostridium sp.
TTACTAACGCAATTAATGTAATTCCATTTTTTTGTTTTAAAATTTTCTTTAGATTCTTTTCTTTCATTTGTTTTCTCTCCTATCTTTTATGTTTATTTATATTTTAATATTAATAACTTTATTTAATTTAAAAAACACGAAAAGATAGCAATAAAAACCTAATTTTTAGGCTATTGCTATCTTTTTATATTTTTCTTTATTTTTTATTTTATTAGGTATGCAAACTAAACTATCCTTTATTTCTTTAAAGTATAGCTCTCTCTCTCTCTCTCTCTCTCTTACAGCCACAAGGCTTTTACTATTTGCTTTTATTATTTGCATTTTTTACTCCTTTTTTCTTTTTACTTTCACATTATATATTATTGCCATTCGAATATTGGAAAGCCATCATTTTTGTTATTTTCTATTTTCCACTTCGTAAATCTCACATTTTCTGGTAATGTGTAATCTCCTATAACTATTTGTTCAACATTTAACGTTTCTAACATTTCAGGTATATAGTCCAATGTACATGTTTCCATTACTCCTACTGCATCTTGTTTATTTCCAGCTCCTTTTATCCACGTATTTTCTAGATACTTTGCATTAGTTATTGTACTATATGACGTTCCAGCTATTCCACCTATTTTATTTTGATTTTGCGCAACTATTGAAAGTTTTCCAAAATTAGTTACATTTTTCAATATTGCTCCACCGCTATAGTTAATTCCAGATATACCACCAATTCCAGATGTTGAAACTATTGCTGATTCTACACTAATTTCCCCAGTGTTATAACAATTAGCAATTCTGCAAGAAACAGTTTGGTCTCCTGCTATTCCACCAATTAATTCTACTCTACTTCCTGTCGCAGTTATGTTTCCTTTATTATAGCAATTTCCAACTACTCCATATTTATGATATCCCGCTATTCCTCCTGCACCTGTACAATCACTGACATCTATATTTCCTGAATTGTAACAATTTACTACAATTCCAGAATTAGCTCCATTTCCTTTAATTCCACCTACATAACCGACACTACTAGATATATTGATATTACCTGTATTGTAACATTTATTTATTGTTGCAGTAATTGAACTTGAGTTTCCTACTATTCCGCCTATCATTGTGGCATTTTCTATAATAATATTTCCAGTATTATAGCAATCTTTTATTTCTGCTTCGCCTATATGCTGAGCACAAATTCCTCCTAGAGCATATGCACTTGTTATATTTATATTTCTTGTATTTCTACAATTTTTAATTATTCCTCCATTATTATTGTTTGCTACTATTCCACCTAAATTTACACTTCTATTTTCTAATTCAAATTCCATTTGGCTTTCTACATTCTCTATAGTTCCAGAATTATTACTTACAACTCCTCCAACGTTCGAACTAGAAGATTTAATTTTTCCAGATACAATCATATTTCTTACTTCACCTGAGTTTGTTCCAAAAAAACCTGTCCTATTCGAAGTTGAATTGTTAATATATAAGTTCTTTATTTTATTATTATTTCCTTCAAAAGTTCCTTTAAATTCTGTATTCAATCCAATCACTGGATAACCTGTACCTTCTGTCATCTCTGTAATTAGTGCATTACCATCTTTATCATTTCCGTTGATATCTCCAAAATCGGTCCTCTCACTATCCATATATGATGTCTTTGAATTAAAATCCAAATCTGTTGTTAATTCTACATATTTTTCGCTAATATCTTCTGCATCTTTTGCTTCTAATAATTGTCCTTCTTTATAATATACTCCCGTTTTATTTATTATATTTGAAAAGGCCACTAAATCTTCTATAGAATTTATTTGATAAGCTTCTTCTTCACTATCACCTGTTAGAGCATTTCCTTTATCATCTGTAGTAATATCCCCTGGATACAAATCTGCTACCTCTACTATTTTTTCTTCTTCTATGTTACCATTCTTATCTACTATATAATAACGCTCACTCTCTATGAAATATACTTCAAATTCTTCTCCTATGTTAGTTGCAATTGCTTTTCTTCCCCCGGCTTGGCTATCTAATGCTGTTTGAAACTCTTGCTCTGTCATATTTTCTACCCAATTATTTGAAAAAGCTTCAAGCCTAGCTCTACCTATTATTTCTTTTTCTGTTGCTATTTCTGTATTTTCTTTTGCATTACTTGCTTGATTTAGTATCCCATTATTTCCCGTTAGCATTGCTATACTAACTCCTGCAAGTATTAGTAAAACTATGATTGTTATTACTAACGCAATTAATGTAATACCATTTTTTTGTCTTAAAATTTTCTTTAGCTTCTTTCCTTTCATTTGTTTTCTCCCCTTCTTTTGTCTTTCTATATATTTTTACTCCATATAAATGCATATTTTCTTGTTTGGCAGGAGATTACCAAGAACCTCCTCCACCTCCTCCGGAGCCTCCTCCAGATGAGCCACCACCTGAACTACCACCACTACTACTTGATGGACTAGAGGACATAGCACTTTGTGCTGATTTCATCGTATCACTCATAAAATGATTAAATTCATGCATACTAAATGTACTATGACCATCATACCAATCTGGGGCTTGCATTGCCATTGTTTCGAATTGATTCATCCAAACCTCTGATACTCCTAATGCATAAGTATATGGAAGAATATTATAAAAATACTCTGGGTTTTCATTTACTAATGCCTCTAGTTGAGGTTTTTCTGCTGTTTCTAAGAACCTTTTAAATCCTCCTATTTTTCCTAACATCTCGTTTCCAAAAGATGTCCTTTTAGTCATTATCTTAGCAAATAATGTCAATAATGCAATACTAATAATACCAATAACATAAGTTATCAAATAAATCTCACTTTGGTCCAATGCTGGAAATACCAAAGCACCTGAAGCACCTAATCCAAACATTACTCCCCATATTATAGCAAATATTTTAGGTATTTTTATTGCATCTATAATACTTCCTATCAACACAGTAAAACCTATTCCGTGGGAATAATAATGCAAGTATCAATGTTTCAATACCTCCATATTCTAAAACAGGTTTTGCTGTTATTAAAATAATTATGGCAATAATCATATATATTACATATTTTCCTTTACCTTTTGCAGATGATTCAAATATTTTGTTTTTATTTCTCTTAGTATTCATTTTCGATTTTATTCTATCTAATGTTACATAGAAACTGTCATATAAGTCTGTTTCTGTAACAGAATCTTTGTTTTCTACATTATCTATTGACATTTCAAGTGCATCTCTAAGGTCTATCTTTTCTCCCTGACGTTTTGCTTCTTTCATGATTTCTTTAGCTTTAGTCATATTTACTGACCCAGCTCTCGAATTTTTAAAAAGACCTTCTAAGAATATTCTTTCATATTCATTATTTCCTTTATAGTCTTTTATTTTGGTTATTCTAAAGCTTTTGGATTTTGAAAAAATCCCTTCTTCTTCTATTTCTTCAATTTTTAAGTAACCTTTATTTGCAAGATAAATAAGTAATGATATAATTCCTTTTGTATCTGCTGAACCATTATATAAAAATCCAACTTCTGCTGAATTATATCCCTTTGGTGGATAAAATTCGACTGTTTCAACAACTGGTTCATCTTTTCCATATTTTCTCCATAATACATATCCAGCTATAACTGATATAATACATAAAACGATAACAAATATAGAAAATACATCTATGTTACTGCTTGTCCCAATAAAATATCCTTCTGGTAGGGTAAGTCTAACCGTCAATGCTTGCCCTGCATCTAATGTATTTATAGTATTTCCTATAATCGTATTTCCATCTATACTATATGTTACATTAGAACTATCAGTAGAACCTATATTTCCACTTGAAAAGCCTAAAAGTGAGTCGTCAAAAGATTTAGGCATAGTTATTCTAAAAGATACGTTACTTATACTTGTATCCCATTCTTCACCAATTAAATTAAAATACAATTCATCTGCATTTTTCAAAGGGTCTTTTCCTATATCATATTTATATGTAATTGTATAACTATGTTCGCCTGTAAATGTTTGATTGGCATCTCCAATCTGTATTACTTTATATCCGTTTTGATTATAAGTCGTATATTTTTCACTTACTTCAATATCTGTTATTTTGGCTCTATTACTTGATGTTGTTCCATCAGTTCTAACAATTGAATTTCTTAGAGGAATTTTTCTATAAATTCCGTGCTTTGATACATTAAAATATGCAGTAATATTTTCTGTTATATAAAAGGTGTTATCTTCATTAACAGTCATATTTATGTCATATGATTGTATGGTATATTCTCTATTGGATGTTACTGCTAATGATGGATTAGGCATTATAAATAGAACCATAAAAGACATAATAATAATAAATATTGTACTAAAAATTTTTTGTTTCATATTATACATCCACCTTTACATTATTTTTTTCATCTGTGTTTGCTTCAAACATATTAGCACAATGAAATCCAAATATCCTAGCTACTAAATTACTAGGAAACATTTGGACTTTATTATTAAAAATCCTCACAGTTCCATTATAATATTTTCTACTATTTGCTATTTCATCTTCGATTTCAGTTAGTTCATGACTTAATTCGATAAAATTTTGACTTGATTTTAAGTCTGGATAATTTTCAGAAATAATCATAATTTTTGATAAATCTTGAGTTAACTCTTCATTTACATTAATTTTCTTGTCTATTGACATACTTTCATAAGTATTTTTTCTTAAAGTTGTAATTTTTTCAATTGTTTCCTTTTCATGTTTTGCGTACGCTTTTACAACTTCAACTAGATTAGGAATTAAATCCCATCTTTTTTTCAAATATACATCCATTGTTGAAAATGCTTCTTTTACTAAATTGTTAGATTTTATTAATCCATTATATGTTATCAATACATATATTAATATTACTACTAGTAATCCTATGATTATAAATAATGTCATTATAGCTCCCCTATTCTATTTTTCTATTTACATTTCTATAATAACATATACAATTTTTTTTATCAATTATTTCTGAAAATTATTTTAGAATAAAGATTATCTTTTGTTTAATAATAGTGATACCTATTATTCATTCCTCCATAAAATCCATTTTGAGATATTGTGATAAATTTTATTGAATAAATATCACAATATACTATATTATCACTCTCTATTGACCTTAATAATATATAGCTTGCTCCGACATCCTCTAAAATTCCAATTCTATCTGTCAAATTATTTGTTCCTATTAAAAATTCTACTCTCATTAGTTTTCCTATTTGTTCTCTTAAAAAAGCTGGTGTGTAAATTGAATTTGTTAAAATTTCTGGTGAGTTTTGATTAATAGTAACATTTCTACTTTCTTTTCTTTCTGGTTCTCCATTTGCCATAAACCTTTCCTCCTTATAATAAATTTAAAAATTATATTCTTATGTATCTTTATATTTACTTGTCGGACGATAAAAGCAATGATTTCCAAATCTAGTATGGAAAACACCTGAACCGTTTTTTGGAAACTCTGAATCACAACTAGGTCTAAATGGATTTAAATACCAAAGACATTCTCCTATTTCATTTAGTTTGTTTCCTGATAAAGCCCAATCTGCAATATAATAGTGTTCTTCTGTTGGATTCATATTATATATGTTTTGTGGATTATATGCATAATTTATTGTTTCTCTCGCACAATCATATTGCCCTTGTTGAAATATAATGTTCCTAATATTTCCACCTTGTGAAACTCTTGCATATTCACCATCTGTCGCATTTACTCTATTTATTGTAACTGTTGCAACTGCTTTCATTCCGATTATCTCCTTCTCCTCCTGCTTCACATTGTATTATTCTTGCTAAAAGTTCTCT
>CAKNPW010000057.1 GCA_930990555.1 uncultured Clostridium sp.
TTTCAAAGTATATATTTATCAATAAAGTGTGACATATGTTTGACAAACCTACATTAAAATTAGTGCTAAAAATGCTATATACTTGATTTTTATGTATATATGTAGTAAAATAGACGAAGTGCAAAAAAGAGAAATAAAGAAAATATTAGGAGGTAATAATTATGGCAGAAGTTTATTCAGCAGGAGATTTTAGAAATGGAACAACATTTGAAATGGATGGAAATGTATTTAAGGTTGTAGAATTCCAACATGTAAAACCAGGAAAAGGATCAGCTTTCGTAAGAACAAAATTAAAAAATGTTATTACAGGAGCAGTTATAGAAAAAACATTTAACCCATCAGAAAAATATCCAGGAGCAGAAATAGAAAAAAGAGATATGCAATATCTATACCAAGATGGTGATTTATATTATTTTATGGACAACAATACATATGAGCAAATACCATTAAATGAAGAACAAATAGGTGATGCTTTAAAATATATGAAAGAAAACATGGATATGAAAATTCTATCATACAAAGGTAAAGTATTTGCTGTTGAGCCACCAATGTTCGTAGAATTAGAAGTTACATATACAGAACCAGGTTTTAGTGGAAATACAACTACAACATCTGGTAAACCAGCAAAACTAGAAAATGGACTAGAAATAAGTGTTCCATTATTTGTAGAAATAGGAGATAAAATAAGAATAGATACTAGAACTGGTGAATATATGGAAAGAGTCTAAAAGAAAGAGGATTTGTTATGGGAATAAAAGAACAATTACAAAAACTAATGTTAGATATGAAAGCAAACATTAGAGATGAAAAAGACTTAAAATATGTTCAGGAAAATGTTATTATAACATTAGCAGATATGCTACAAAAAATGGATGATTTAAATACTGATAATCAAACAAAAATTGCTAAACTAGAAGAAAAAGTCGATAGAATGGCCAAAGAATTATATATTAATGATGTATACGATATAGAAATTGTTTGTCCATATTGCAATTATCAATTTGAAACAGAGTTTGATGAAAATCAAAAAGAAGTAAAATGTCCAGAATGTAATAATGTAATAGAATTAGATTGGTCTTGTGATGATGCTTGCGAAGATCATTGCAGTGACGGATGTGATTCATGTAGCGGATGCGGGCATCATAATGATACAAACCAAGATTTAGAAGATGATATGTAAAAACAAAAAAGTGCATAGAATATATGCACTTTTTGTTATGTTCCATATTAAGGAGTAAGATTATGTAAAGATTTTAGATTAATATATATCTTATGATGTAGCTTTAAAAGAAACTAATCAAATTTTAAGAACTATAAAACTAGATTCAGTATACAGATTATTTTTATGTAGAACAAAAGGAACATATATTTTTAAATAAACTTAAAAATAATCAAGAGGATTCACATAGCTATTATTAATTCGCATTCCTAGGTGAAGATGAGTGCCAGTTGTAGCACCATTAGTAGGCTTTCCGGTGGAGTCTGTATATTTATTCCCTGGCACGCCATAAACATATTTTGGGCCTACATTAGCTATAATTTGTCCTTGCAAGACAAAGTCTCCTTCTTTAACTATATAGCTAGGTGAGATATGGCAATAGGTAATTTTAAAATTTCCGAATGACAAAGTTAAAGTATAGCCTCCAGCACCAAGAAAACCCAGAAATGTAATTTCACCATCTGCAATAGCAATTAAATTAGTGCCTTCTGGAGCACCTATATCTGTTCCATAATGGTATGAAGAAGCACCTGCAGTTGGAGATTTTCGCTTACCAAAGGGAGAAGTAACTTTAGTGTAACCTGGTATGGGCCATGCAAATCCAGAAGCAGAAATAGTAATATAGTTACTATATATTAAATTTTGATTAGTAGAAGTTATATTTAAAGATACAAAGAATGTTGTAAATAAAAATAAAATAATAAAAAATAAAGCAAAGAATTTATAAAACAATTAAACCTCCATATTAGGTGCTAACTAGAATACTTACCACCTAATTTTTTTTTAAAGATTTTAAAAATTGTAATTTGGTCTTAAAAAATTTAGTTTATTCTATGAAAGTATTTGAAACAATATCTGATTCCTTTTTTGTTAAAAATATCAGCTCTATATGTATTTCCTAAAATAAATTATATTTTATAAAAATAAAAAGTCTACTATGTTAGTAGTAGACTTTGTGGCAGGGGTAGAAGGATTCGAACCCTCACAGGCGGTTTTGGAGACCGATGTGCTACCATTAACACTATACCCCTAAAAAACAAGCAATAATATAGTATCACAATGAAAAAATATATGCAATAGTTTTTTGAAAAAATATTGTTATAAATTTAAGATTGTGATAAAATAATATATGTACTTGGGGATGTAATGGTCTCGACATTAATCTAGAAGTATAAAAAGCGAGTAGTGGATGGTTGCTTTGGCCACTTAAAAAAAGCAAAATTAAATATAAACGCTAATAATGAAGAATTAGCTTACGCTGCCTAGTTGCAACGTCGCTTAAATTATAAAGCCTACTGTTATAATTTGGGTGCCAATTTAAAGTAGGAAACGAAGCTATTAGTTCTCTGGAATAGTGGGTAATTAAGAGATACCATATATATTGTTTTGTTTATTAATCAATTTATATGGAAAAGTTAAATAATAAACTGCACTCGGAGAAATTTATATGGAAGGGTTAGTGGACAGGAGTTCGATTCTCCTCATCTCCACCAATGACGTTTCTGTTCGAACTTTTATAGAACAGAATTGATACAAAATCAATCAGAAAATAAAATCTGGTTGATTTTTTTGTTGTCTATAAACAATATGAAAATCATCCAAACGAAAGGATGGTGTGAAAAAATGAAGATTATTAAGCAAGAATTACAATTTGAGAAATGTCTAAAACAGAGAATTGAATTTATATGTGAATTTTCTAAAATTACTCCTACTTTTATAAATGGTAGTATTAGGAAATTAGAAAAAACTAACCTTACATATATTGAGCCACATAAAGTCATTATTAAAAATATTACTTTTTTAGTTTTTAATTATTCAAATGATATATATGTTTCAAACTTGACTAAAAAGATTAAATTATCAGAATTAGAAGAATATTTGAAAAATACATAACTGTAAATAATTGACATTTCTTTAAAACGTGATATAATATAGACAATTGATTATGTATAGTTGTGCGTAAAAACTATACAATTACGAGTACTTTGAAAATTTTATATTATATTACAATTATATTGTATTTTACTTTACAATAAAGAGATTTTAAGAGATGTCAGCTGTACTCGTGTACTATGATGTCTCTTTTTTTGTTAGGAGGTTTGAAAATTGAGTGATGAAAAGAAAAAATGTGGGTTATATATGAGAGTGTCAACCGAAGACCAAGCTCGTGAAGGTTTTAGTTTACCAGAACAAAGAGAAAGATTAGAAACTTTTTGTAAATTTAAAGGTTATGAGATAGTAGACTATTATGAAGATGCTGGAATAAGTGCTAAAACTGGCAATTATAGACCAGAGTTTGAGAGATTAAAAAATGATATAAAAGCTAAAAAGATAAATACTATTGTCGCTCTAAAATTGGATAGAATAACTAGAAGTATTTATGATTGGGAAAATCTAATGACGTTTTTAGATGAAAATGGTGCTTATTTAGACTGTGTTAATGATGAAATAAACACAACAAGTGCAAATGGTAAAATGATTTCAAGACTTTTAATGAGTGTAAGTCAAAATGAAATTGAGAGAACTAGCGAAAGAACTAAAGTTGGTTTGGCAGGTGCAATTAAATGTGGTCATATTCCTCATATTGCTCCATTAGGTTATAAACACGAAGATAAGAAATTAGTAATTGATTATTCTACCAAAGATGTTGTAGTTAGAATATTTGATTTATATTACAACGGTTATTCTTATCAAAAAATAAGTAATTTATTTAATAATGAAAAAGTATTAGGAAAAGGAAATTGGAGAGATTCAACGATTGTTACTATTCTTGAAAATGAGATATACAAAGGAGATTTTGTTCACGGAAAAAGAACAAAACACCCTACTTATTATGAAAATGTAGTAGAGCCTATTGTTTCTAAAGAGATGTGGGAAGATTGTCAAGTACAAAAAAAGAAAAATTCAAGAAGTTATAAAAGAACATTGACATATTTATATTTACAAAAATTAAAATGTCCTAGATGTGGCAGAATTTTAGGAGGAAAAGCAACTACAAAGAAAAATGGAAGTACCTATTTTTACTACTATTGCAATGACTGTAAAATTGAATTTAAGGAAAAAGTTATAAACGATTATTTTAGTCAATTCATTAGTGAATTAGTAGAATATGATTCTGTTGTAAATCAATTCTTTTTGCCTATGATAAAGCAAAAATTTGATGAACCTAAGGAGCAATTAGAAAAAGAAATAAAAGAACAAAACAATAAACTTGAAAGAATTAAAAAAGCCTATATCAATGGAGTTTTTGAGTTAAAAGAATATAATGAAGAAAAGAAAATAGTTGAAAAAGCAATTAGTGAGTTAGAAAGTAAATTAGATACTACTGACTGCGTAGAAGAATTAAGATTTACACCAAAAGACATTTTACTAAAAAGAGATATTGATTTTATTAACAAAATAAAGCTAGATAAAGAATATCAAGAAAGAACTAAAACTTGGAAAGATTATACTAGACAAGAACAAGCAGAATTAATAATGAAATATGTTGATGATATTGAACTTTTTTTAGTTGGAAATGATGTAGTTGTAAAACAAATAAACTTTAGAGAATCAATTTGTAAACCTTGTCAAGAACTATTTGATAAAGGTTATATAGATACAACTAAACCTGCAATTTTCGGTAATGTACTTGGTAATATTAGATTTAGTAATTATCTAGCTGAAGAAGAAGTTTGCGAAATAATTATGAGATTAAGACAATATTATGATGTTGGTTATACAGAGGCAACTTACTATGTAGAAAAGCAAGTATTCTATTTCAATTTCAAGGAAGATAACTCTGCTATTGTTAGAGTATTTCCTTTAAAAGATTACTACAAATTAGATCCAGATAATAAAATGAAAACTTATGAATTTGGAATAATTTATATTCGTGAAGAAGATAAATTTCAAATGCAAGAAATTGATACTGCCTTTGACTATATACCGAATGAAACAAACAATAGCGTAATTTACACAAAAGATAATACACCTATTTCAGTTGGTGTAAAACCAGTAAAGTTCTGCGAAGGAGATACAGAATAATTGTTGCAACTAAACTAAAAATATTTGCTATGTTGCAACAACAAATTAACGTGGCACGTTTTGTTTTTACGAAGTAAAAATGAAAGTGGCGATAGTTAATTTGAATAAATTTTAGCTTGTGTAGAGATAAAATTTATTGCCTCGCAGAGCCCCCGAGTTATGATGGTACGTCATAACTCATAGGGGGTTAGGACTTATGACAGAGTCAAAGTCCTGTAAAAATACTTCGTATTTTTACAAAGCCTTCGGCTAATAAATGCACACAAATTTTTAACAAAATTTGGCGCACGAACAAAGACGTGACATATAAATACTCTATAAAGTAAAGAAAGTAATCATGTCACTTTTGTTCGATGAAGCAAATTCAAGGAGGTGGTTTTATTGGAGCAAGAATTAGCATATTCTTTTCACTTGGGTAGTGATAAAAACAAAAGCAAATTGGCAAAGAAAGTTT
>CAKNPW010000058.1 GCA_930990555.1 uncultured Clostridium sp.
TGGTATTTCCTTTTTTTATTTTTACTGTGACATATCTATTGTAAACCTATATTTCCTTATGTTTGTTGCCATTATTTCATTATTTATTTATAATATAGGAATAATCAAAGATTTTCTCTGTATTACAGAATTAAGTTACCTATGTCCGTGCAATTGCGAAACTATCTGCACAGCTACTTATCTTATAACGAAAGTGGTGAAATTATGAATTTATCATATCAAATAGATAAAGATGATTATTATGATAATGTTCTTCATGTTTTAAAAGAACAATTTTTATTGTCAGATAGATTGATAACAAAATTAAAAAAGGCTAATAAAATTTACTTAAACGACCTTCCAACATATACAAAAAAATCAGTAACTGTGGGCGATACGGTTTCTGTCTTAATTGATTTTGAGGAAGATAATTCTAATATAGTTGCAAGTAACATCCCTTTAAATATTATTTATGAGGATGATTATTTATTGGTAATTAATAAATCTGCAAATATTGCTGTTCATCCATCTATTTTACATTTTGATAATAGTTTATCCAATGGAGTTAAATTTTATTTTGATAAATTAGGATTAAAGAAAAAAATTCGAATTGTAAATAGATTAGATAGAAATACCTCTGGAATTGTAGTATTTGCCAAAAACGAATATATTCAAGAATGTTTAATAAAGCAAATGAAAAACAAAGAATTAAAAAAAGAATATTTAGCTATTGCCAAAGGCATCTTAGAATCAAAATCCGATACTTTAAATTTTCCTATAGCTAGAAAAGAAGGAAGCATTATAGAAAGAACTGTAAATTCTGATGGAGATAGTGCAATTACACATTATGATGTAGTAAAAGAATTTAATAATCTTTCTTTAGTGCACATTGTTTTAGAAACTGGGCGAACTCATCAAATAAGAGTTCACTTTAGTTATATTGGTCATCCTATACTTGGAGATACTTTATATGGTAGTCCTTCCGAGTTAATTAATAGACAGGCTTTACATAGCTATAAACTTACTTTTATACATCCAGTAACAAAAAAAGTTCTAATTTTAGAAGCCCCTTTACCTAATGATATAGAAAATATCATTAATAACTAGAAAATAACGATGTAATCTATTTTACATCGTTATTTTCTTCTAATAGCTTATAAAATAATTTTTTATCTTTTAGCAACATATCTAGTTGTATTTTTTGCTCATTATTAAATAATGTTATTATATCTTCCTCATTATTTTTGAAAATATTTTTTACTTTATTAAAAAAAATATTTAATATGTTTAGAAATTCCTCACTATTGTTTTTCAAATAATATGCATCAGTAAAAGCTGTTATTAATGTTTTAGTTATATAATAATCATTATATTTTTTTAGTTCCTTATATTTTTTGTCAATATAATCATATCTATCGCTTATTAAACTTATATAATCTATTACTGTTTCTTCTGTATTATTATTTACAATACTATCTCCTCTTGTTACATAATAATACTCTGGCCTTCCACTGGATACTATCTTGTTACATTTTTCTAATATATAAAATGTTGTACCGATATCTTCATATTTCTTACCAACAGGATATTCTATATCTTTAAATAATTCTCTTTTATATAATTTATTCCAAGCATAACTTTGAATTTTCTTGTCTAATAAAATTTCTTTTAATATTTCTAGTTTATTATATATTTCTATACCATTATCTACATTTTTTATAATATTTTTGTTATCTATTACGGTATAAAAATTGCAAATTGAAACATCCGCATTATTATTCACTAGTATATTATACATATTTTCGAACATTTCGTTACTTACATAGTCATCACTATCAACAAATCCTATATATTTACCTCTTGCCTTTTTTAAACCTATATTTCTAGCATCAGAAAGACCTCCATTTTCTTTGTGTATTACTTCTATTCTGTTATCTATTTTTGCATAATTATCACAAATATTCCCACAATTATCTGGAGAGCCATCATCTACTAAAATAATTTGTAAATTTTTATATGTTTGATCTAATACGCTTTTAATACATTTTTCTAAATATTTTTCTACTTTATATACTGGAATAATTATAGATATCAAAGGTTTCTCCATTATTTACTATGCCCTTTCTTCTTCCTTATATTTATTTAGATAATCTATGTCTGCTAGTCTAACAATCTCAAATTTATTATTTTCGAAGTTTAATTCATTTATAGCAGCATTGTGTTGACAAAACTTTTCGCGCTCATATGTAAATGGCAAATTAACAATCTTTCTTAGAAAAGCTTCGATTGCAACACCATGTGAGCCTATTAAAATGGTCTTTCCTTGATTTTCTTTGGAAAGCTGAGTAATGTATTTATACATTCTCTCTGCTACTTCTTGCATAGTTTCTTGGTGTGGTATACCATAAATTTCGTTAATTCTATTTTGATTAGCCTTTATTTCTGGCTGTATTTTGTTTACATCTTCCCATTTCCAGCCATCATAATCTCCAAAAAACATTTCACATAAATTTTCTGATTGTATTACAGGTAAATTATTAAGTTTAGCAAGTGGCTCAACTGTAGCCACTGCTCTGCCTGATGTGCTTGAATATATTTCGTCAAATTTTATATTTTTCAATTCTTTTGTCAAATATTCTACTAATTTTTCTCCTTTTTTAGTTAATGCATAATCTTGTCTACCAGTTAGTCTTTTTTCTATATTTCCAACTGTTTCTGTATGTCTAACAATAAAGATTCTAGTCTGCATCTTCAAAAAAACTCCTAAATTTGTAATTTCTTTTTGGAAATAATTTTATTTTCTCATTATTTTTTAAAGCTATTAATATTCCTCTAATTCTAAGTGGTATTGTATCACTTTCATTCTTTATAAAACTTAATAAATAAGGTTTATATTCATCAGGTGTTATTTCATATAAATCAACTACTTCTGCAAGCATTCTATACCAATCAGAACATTTTTTTATTGAAGGTTTTGTCATAACACTACCTTCTCTATTTCTATAATATTTAAATACTTTAATTTTTGCACTTTTTGTTTTCTTAGAAAGAATTGTAGCCTTTAGGCAATATAACTCGTCTTCATAATACATTCCTGTTTTAAATTTCATATTATTGTTAATTAAAAATTCTCTTCTCCAGCATCTACTTGAAACTGAAAATGTAACATCACATATTAATCTGGCTTTTTTACTTGAATTTTCTTCGTCCGAAATTCTTTCTTTGTTTCCTTGTCCTACGTCTTCATATCCTAAATAAACAATTTCTGGAGTATCCTCTCCTATTATCTTATCTATTTTAGCTAAAGTCTTGTTATCATATAATGTATCATCACCATCTAAAAAGATTATATATTCTCCTCTTGCATTTTCTATTGCTATGTTTCTTGTTCCTCCTGCTGTTCCTGTATTTTTCTCTGTTTTAAATACTCTTATTCTGTCATTTTTTAATTTATTTACAACTTCCATTGTATTATCTGTTGATGAATCATCTGCTATTATTATCTCAAAATTATCAAATTCTTGATTTACAACACTTTTTACTGCCCTTTCTACATATTTTTCAACATTATATGTACTAATTGCAACAGTAAATCTTATGCCTTCCTCATTCAATTTTAATTTCCTCCTTTATTACCTTTATGAATTGATTTTTAGCAAATTCATTATCATATGGTTCAAATTTTGTATTTAATAAGTATTTTATTTGTTCTTCTACGTCTTTTACATCTTCAATATATCTTATATATCCTAAGTGTTTAAAATTATCTTTTGATGATGTGATTTTATGATTATAACTTTTTAGCGCTATACAAGGTGTACTTGTTATTGCAGCAAAAATCATGCCATGCAACCTATCTGTAATTATTAATTGAGCATGTCTACATCTAGAAAACATTTCGTCTAGTTTTTGCTCTCTATCTTTTGCCAATATAGGTGCTCCTCTAGCTATATCTTTATAATCTATTTTTGAAAAATATTTTTTTGCAATTTTTTCCAAATATTCAGTTTGTTCATCAGTTGTAACCCTTTCGACATCATTTCTTAATATGAATAATAATCCTTCTCTTTTTGTTGTATTATCTGATTTATTTAAATAAGTTACTATATCTGGTGTTTGAATGACCTTATTATTTGGAAATTCTTTTTTCATAAGTTCATAAGAAACACTTTCTCTTGCTAGTAATATTAATTTTTTATGTTTTGAATATATTTTTTTACTTTTCTCTAACTCTTCTTTTCCTTGCTTTGTTTCACTAAAAAACATCGTTTGCGGAAAAAGTATAATAGTATTTTCTGGAAATAACTCTATAACCTTTCTTCGACCTTCTTCTACATACAGATATTCGTCTCCAAAATTCCAACCACCATGTAGGAAAATTAAACTGTCTTTATCTATGTAATCTATTACCTTATATACACATTTATCAATTGTTTCTTCTGAAAGTTCGTAATATTTGTATTCTGGTAAAAAATCCTGTATAAATTTTCTTTCAACATATGCTATCGCATGGTCTCCTAAATTATTGTGATGTGGTACTCCCATTAATACTACTTTTTTCATCTCAATCCCCCTTTTTAATTTTCATATTTTTTAGCATAAATTAGTTCTCTTTCTTACATTAAAATCTCTTAATGTATTAATCTCCTCCTTTAAACAATTAGCTCAGTATTAATGCAGTTTATTAATATTTTCCATAATACTGTATCCTGTATATTATATAATTAACTTTTATTTATGTCAATCAAAATGTACAAAAAACAATCTTCTTAACAGTTATGTTTACCAGCTATATAATAGGCTTTTTCTTTATTCTATTACATATTTTTTATAATTTATAAGTAAAAAAAAATTAAGGCTGTTCAGCCTTAAATATTTTATAAATTTATTTATTTACATAAGTAAATCTGTAAGCCGGGTTCTGTCGTGGACAGTCATTTATCTAGTCCATATGTTACCATATGGCTCAAGCCACCAATAAGAGGACGACGAGCAGTCTTAACCCTCAAGCTCGGTGTTGCTCCAGATGGGGTTTACATTGACCAGATATGTCACCATATCTGCGGTAAGCTCTTACCTCACCTTTTCACCCTTACCTTTACAGGCGGTTATTTTCTGTTGCACTTTCCTTAAGGTTTCCCTCACTGGACGTTATCCAGCATCATTGCTCTGTGGAGCCCGGACTTTCCTCGTACGCTGTCTTTCGACCTTGCTATACGCGACTGTCTAATTTACTCTTATTAATTTTAACATTTTTTTATTAAAAGTCAAGCTATCTACTACTTCTTCTATTTGTAGCTTGTAGGTTTGTCAAACATATGTCACACTTTATTGATAAATATATACTTTGAAA
>CAKNPW010000059.1 GCA_930990555.1 uncultured Clostridium sp.
TTCAAAGTATATATTTATCAATAAAGTGTGACATATGTTTGACAAACCTACATAAAATTATTATAACATATAATTTTATTACTTGTTATTTTTTAAAAAAATATGATACAATATATCAAAAAATAGGAGACGAAAATGCCAGGTTATATAATTCATTTAGCTGTTGGAAATGAGTTTATAAAAAATCACCCAACAGAAATATTAGATAAAGATAAATTCATAGATGGAATAATATATCCAGATTTAGCTTACGATAAATCGAAATCACATTATGGACCTAAAAGTAGTATGACAAATCTAAAAAAGTTTTTCTTGGATAAAGAGATTGATACAGACTTTAATAAGGGATATTGTATACACTTAATTACAGATTATCTTTTTTATAATAAGTTTTTAAAAGTTTTCTATGGAAGGGATGAGCTACATAATGAATACGATTTAACAAACTATTATTTACAATCAATGTTTAATGTGGTAGTTCCAGATAAGATAAAAGATAAAATTAATTATAAAAATGATGAATCGTGTAAAATGTTACTTAAAGATGATATAATTTCATTTATTAAACAAACAGGAAAGTTTAGTATAGAAAAAGTTAGAGCCGAAGCCTTAAGCAACGAAGAATTTTGGCTAAAAATAAGACCACTAGCTGATATAAAAATTAAGTAAGGAGAAATAATATGGAAACAGAAGATAATAATAAAAAGAATTTAAAATTAAGTCCAAAACATTTCGTTTTAAAAGCAGGTAGAAATATGGTAGATAAAATTAAAAACTTTGGTAAGCAAGTTGCCGAAAACTATAAAAATGGATTTACATATGTTTCAGATAGACCTAGTAGAGAATCAAATGGAAGATTTCAAGATAAATTGGATAAAATAGCAGAAGCAAATTTTGAGAATTCATTAAGAATGAGTGGCATGAACGAAGAAGCCATAAAAAATATTGAGCAAAAAATAGCAAGTGTTGAAACAAAATTATATGATTTTTTTGACAAGGGATTTAGCAAGTTGGATAAATTAGTTGATAAATGGAATGATTATATAGAGAGTGATAAAAATAAACAAAAAGGAGTAGAAGATGGAAAAGACGAAAGATAATGTTAGCTGTGCATATAAGGAAATTTATGAGATTTAAAAAATTTTTCCTAAAGAATTAGTAGATAGAATACCAAAATATAAACTAGATTATATTAAACAAAACATGGACGAAAGTTATGAATATAATATTACTAAAGAAACTTTTGATGGTAAAACAATGTTAGATGAAACTGCAGCAATTTTGGCTATTCTATTTAGAGATTACTGGGCAACAGAAAAACAAAAAAATAAAATTATAAATTACCATAATACTCAAAGAGAAAAAATTGTGAATGAAATTAAAGAAAAATATGATCCAGAGAATGTATTTAAGCAAAGAAGAATAGAAGAAGAAAAAATAGATGCAAAGAAAGAAAATTTATCAGTAGTTGCATATAAGGAAAATATTTTTAAAAGATTATTTAATAAAATAAAAGAAATATTCAAAAGATAACTGTGCTTTTGATTTTTAAAGGAAAACAACAACATAGCACTTGACATATAATGCCCACATTTTTTGTGGGCATTTAATCTAATTATTAAATATTAATGAGGTGATTTTATGGATGGAGTAATTAAGGTAGGACTAGGAATAATGATAAAAGATGGTGATAAAGTTCTTTTAGGCCACCGTTCTGAAAAATATGGAGACACAGGTGGAATTTATGAACCTGGAAGTTGGACATTTCCAGGAGGAAAACAAGAATATAATGAAACTATAATTGAAGGAGCAATTAGAGAAACAAAAGAAGAAACTAATTTAGATATATCAGATTTAGAAGTATTTAATGCTGTTGACGATATACAGCCAGGTAAACATTATATTACAATACAATTAATTGCTAATAAATTTAGTGGAGAATTAATTAATTTGGAACCTAATAAACATGATCAATGGAAGTGGTTTAGCTTAGATAATTTGCCAACCAATTTATATACACCAACTAAGGAATTTATACAAGAATATTTAAATAGGAGTATAAGATGAAAATAAAGGAATTTAAAATAAAAAGTTTAAATGGCTATAATATATCTGTAAGAACATATGTGCCAACAGGAAATATAAAAGAAATTATTATTGCAGTACATGGCTTTGGAGGAGATAAAGATAGTAGTGCTATAAGGCTACTAGCCGAGAAGATGGTAAAAGAGAATTTTCTAGTTATCTGTTTTGATTTCCCTAGCCATGGAGATAGCGAGGTAGAAGCAGATAAATTAACGATAGATAATTGTATGAATGATATAGAAACAATAGAACAATATATAAAAGATGAATTTGGCAGAGATATAAAAATAAATATATTTGCAACTAGTTTTGGAGCATATATAACCTTGTTAAAAATTATTAAAAAAAAGACAAGATATAATAAAATTGTTCTTAGAGCCCCTGCAATCAAGATGGATGAAATATTAAAAAATACTTTATTAAGAGAGCCATTCGAGGATTTTAAAAGAACTAGAGTTACAAAGCTAGGTTTTAGAAGAATAATGAATATACCATATGATTTTTATGAAGAGCTAAAAGAAAATAAAATATTAAAGATATACCAAAATAACCAGAAGATGTTTATTATTCAGGGAACAAATGATGATGTAGCACCAATCGAAGATACAAAAGAATTAATAGCTTTGGATAATAAGAATATTACCTTATATGAAATTAAAGGTGCAGATCATAGAATGAAAAAGAATGGCGAATTAGAAGAGGCTATTAATAAAGCAAAAGAATATTTTTTAAATATTTAAAAATAATTTAATACAATAAATTTCAAAATAGCTATTGTAATTTTTTATTTCTTGATATATAGTATGTCAAAGGGTGTGAAAAAATGCAAAAATTTGTAGAAGAAACAAAATTAAATAAAGCAGAAAAATTAAAGGCAAAATTTGCTTTTTTTAGCAACCCAACAAAATATTTATTCATGTGTTACTAATTCATTTATGAATTAGTATTTTTTTTGCCTAATTAATTATTTATTAAGTAAGCAAAAATATATATAAGAGAAAGAGGGGGTATCTTTAAATGGAAGAAACAAAATTACTGCTAGATGTAAACGAAAAACCAACAATAGGGAAATGGATTATTTTAGCAATACAGCATGTTTTTGCAATGTTTGGTGCAACAATATTAGTACCAATATTAGTAAATAGTTCAGCAGGGACAGAGGTATTAACAATACCAGTAGCATTAGCTACATCAGGTATAGGAACTTTAATTTATATACTGTGTACCAAAGGAAGATCGCCAGTATATTTAGGAAGTTCATTTGCATTTATTGCACCACTTGCAGCAGCATATTTAAAAGGAGGAATCTCTGGTGCAATGACAGGAATTATGGTAGTAGGTCTTATTTATGTAATATTTGCTACATTAATTCACTTCATAGGAAAAGATTGGATACATAAATTACTACCACATGTAGTTATAGGACCAATGATAATGATAATCGGATTAGGTTTAGCTCCTAATGCAATATCTCAAATTGGTTTAGGAACAGATACACAAATAGAATGGAAAGGTGTAATAGTAGCACTAATAACATTTTTAACAACAGCTATTGTTATGGTTAGAGGAAAAGGATTCTTGAAGATAGTTCCTTTCTTAATAGGTATAGTAGTAGGCTATATAGCATCTATCTGTTTAGGATTAGTAGATTTTACGCCAGTAGCAGAAGCAGCATTCTTTAGTATGCCAAACTTTATATTACCATTTGTAAATTATACACCAAATTTTTCTGCTTTACTTACGATAGCACCAATAGCGCTAGTTACAATGGCAGAACATATTGGAGATCATACAGCATTAAGTTCAATAATAGGGAAAGATTTGCTTAAAAATCCAGGCTTGGATAGAACATTACTTGGAGATGGTATAGCAACATTTGTAGCAGGAATGCTTGGAGGACCTGCAAATACAACATATGGTGAAAATACTTCAGTAGTTGGAATGACAAAAGTTGCATCTGTTTGGGTAATAGGACTAGCAGCAATAATTGCAATTTGTCTAGCTTTCTTAGGAAAATTTACAGCTATTATTTCAACAATACCAAATCCAGTATTAGGCGGAGTATCATTATTACTTTATGGATTTATATCTGTAAATGGTTTAAAAGTTTTAATAGAAAATCATATAGATTTTGGAAAACCAAAGAATATAGTTGTAGCATCAACAATGCTTGTTTTAGGATTAGGAGGAGCTGCAATATCAATAGTATCTGGTGATTTATCCGTTACAATTTCTGGAATGAGCTTAGCTGCAATAGTAGGAATTTTATTAAATCTTTTATTACCAGATGAAAAAGAAAAAAATACAGAAGAAAAACAAACAGCTGAAAACAAAGAAGTTGCAGAAGCAAGTAATGAAGTAAAAAATGAAGAGAAAAAAGAAGACTCAAAAGTAATTGCAGAAAATATATCAGAAAAAAAGATAGAGGGAAAGAAAATGAATATAAATGTATTAGACAATCCAATAATAGAACACAAATTATCAATTATAAGAAATAAAAATACAGGAACAAAAGAATTTAGAGAAATAATAACAGAAATTGCAATTTTCTTATGCTATGAAGCAATGAAAGATGCAAAACTTGAAGAAATAGAAATAGAAACACCTTTATGCAAAACAAAAGCTAAAGTTTTAAAAGAAGATAATTATGCATTTGTGCCAATATTAAGAGCAGGAACAGGAATGTTAGATGGTTTGTTACAAGTAATACCAAATGCTAAAATAGGTCACATTGGACTATATCGAAATGAAGAAACACTAGAGCCAGTAAAATATTATTATAAAATGCCTAAAGACATTAGTAAAAGAGAAGTATTAATTTTAGATCCAATGTTAGCAACAGGAGGATCTGCGGCAGATACAATAAAATGCCTAAAAGAGGATGGTGTAAAGAAGATTAAATTCTTATCAATTATATCCGCACCAGAAGGAATAAAAAGATTAAATGAAGAATATCCTGATGTAGAATTATATACCGCAGCAATAGACGAAAAACTAAATGAACATGGTTATATATTACCAGGATTAGGAGATGCAGGAGATAGAATATTTGGAACAAAATAAATCGGGATTAATGTACCAGAACTTGGGGATGTTCCTAGACTTCCTATATATAAATTAATAGTAGTTCGTCATATCTATGATGAGCTACTCTTTTTGTGTAATGAAAACCACCTGTTATACAGGTGGTTCTAAAAGCTTTTAGCTA
>CAKNPW010000060.1 GCA_930990555.1 uncultured Clostridium sp.
TATAACAAAAAGGAGAAATTTGCAATAAAAATTTCTCCTTTTTGTTTAAGCATTTAGCTTAGATTCTTGTAATTTCTTCAATTTGAATTATCATACCATTGAAGTTTACGATTTCTTTAATATGTTTACCTAAAAGTGCTTGTGCAAAAGGTGCTTTACATGATATAATATTATTATCTAAGTTTCCTTCGTTATCTCCTAAAATAATATATGTTTCCTCCTCACCATCGCAAATGACTTTAACTTTTGAACCTACGATTACATTACCATCAAAGTTTTTATATTCATTTGTTTCTTCGATAATTTTGCAATCTTTAACTCTTTCATCAAGTTTCTGTTTTTTCTGTGGAAGAGTATACATAGCTTTTACTCTAAGTTCCATATACTCAGGATTCTCTCTTAAATCATTGTCACGTTTTGCACTTTCGCCCATCTCTCTTTGAGTTTCAATAATCTCACCATCAACATTTTTCAGTTCCTCACAAAGTTTTTTGTACCCTTTTTTTGAAATTAATTCCATTATTTTTCTCCTTCTTCCTGTTCTGTACGAAGTGTTTCTCTAACTTTAACAAGAATTTTTCCATAATTATTTTGACCATCATTATTAGGTCCACATCCCCAATAATTTTCTTTAACTGTAGCCTCAATAATTTTTGCATCACCTGTGTTAAGAAGTTTTTGCAAAATATCCTTGTTTTGCTTAAACTTATAATATACAGCATCAAACATTACATCTTGCTTAACTTCTTCCCAATCGCTCCTAAGATTTAATTTTCTATCTCTTCCTATAGTAGAAGCAATTTTAGGTGTTTCTGCATTTTGAATTCTTATTTTTGTATCAGAGTACATAAATTTTTGTGCTTGATAATAGTGTTCTGAAGTTTTCCAAAACACTCCATCTTTAAAAAATCCATAATTTGAGTATGTTGCAAGATAGCCATACTCTCCAAATTCTTTGTAGAATCTTATTTCTTTCATCATTTTAACCTCTGTCCTGGAACTAAATACATTGTTTTAAGGTCAGTTGCAGTATAGATTTCGTCCATTTTATTTTCAAGTTTAATATTAATTCTTTCTGCTACTTGTCCTTCTTCACTGGCTGTATCAAACATATTTAGTTTCTCTATTACAATACTGTTATCGTAGTTACAGCTTAATCTCCAAGAAATACCTTCTTGGGACATTTTGCTATTGTACATCCCATAATTTCGTTCATGTACAGGTGTAAGTGGCTCGTTCTCTTTGCTAGTTAAACCTTGGAATTCATGAATGGCTCTTCCTAGGTTACAAATAATACCTGTATCAATTGAGAACTCTGGGTCGAAAAATTCTTTTGCTTTGTATCCAGCAATTTGGAGAGCACTAATGTATGCATTTATCATTGGTAAGATTTCATTAATAATATAATCACTTTTTTCTGTCTTACCAATTTTTTCATATTTTTGTGCCTTATTCTTGCATATTTTTATAACTTCATATACATCCTCCCAAGTAGAATTTTCAAACTTTTCCAAACTTGAAAGATTTTTAGTTTTCTTATATTCGATAATTGAATTTACCAAAAACCTTTCAGTGATAATATAACCTGAATGTTTTCTTGTTTCTGTTTTAGGATAGATATTAATTCCATAATTCCCATCTTCTGTAATGCTAGGATTAATAGTATAATAATATCCATCATAGTTAATCATAAGGTATACCTTGGATATTGGGTATATGCTTAAGTCTCCGATAATAAATTTGTGTGCAATTTTCTTAAGCCTTTCTATTGTCTGAATATCTTCATACAAATCAATAGTGTAAAAATCTTCTGGATCTTCTGTTAACAAAATACTATGTTCATAAGGATCTTTAATTTTAGATTCTCTCATATCTACATCTTTATTTTTAGAAATCCATAAATAATTACTTGTATGAATTACCTTATGTCCTAAAACTTCAGTTTCATTGACATCTTTTATTCTAACTAAAGGCTTATATCTTATCTCTACACACATATTCCTTGAACCAGCACCAGCATTTTCATAGTAAGGTCTATAGATTTTAAGTATATTAGCCATATCCATAATATAATCGAAACGACTAAAGTTATCACTCAAACACTCCCATCCAATCTCATATGGCGTGAAAGAAAGTCGTACTCCTCCTAGTCCATTGCCATCAAGAGCATTAATTCTTTCATGCATTTCATTGAGAGTTGAATTATACCTACTATAACTTACTGTTGAAATTCTTGTTGTTACTCCAAGTTCTACATATGCAAGCTTAACAAATGTTTCGAGATATGGATAATTTCCAATGTCATTATCCAAGTATGGGAAAATAACTCCATTTCTGTGTTCATATCTATCATAAGTAATAAGTGATTTTCCATACTCTTTCTGTGGAGTTGTATACTTTAATGCAGCAATTACATTACGAATTCTAGATTCACTCCAAAATTCAACTCTTGCATTTGCTAATTTGCTACAAATTTTACATGCATTCAAGCAACCAATTTGTGGCTGAAAATGCCGAAGTTTAGAAAAAAAATTCTCTGGCATTTCTTTAAATTTTTCGATAAGATATTCTCTTTCTTTGAAATCTTCCTCAGAAATGCACACTTCATCTGTCAATAAAAATTTTTCCTTCATGATTATTTCCTCCTCTGAATTTCCTTGAACAATTTTGCAACATTACTTTCAACATCTGAATTCCCATTATCAAAGTACACCGTAGAACTACTGTCTAAAAACTTGAAAAAATTGTAATAGAAAGCATTTCTTCGTTCTGGGTCATCTAACAATTTGTCTAACTGTGATTCACCTCTTTCTTTAATTCTTTTTTGTCTAGTTTCTTCATTTAATTTAATGAAGATTGTTAAATCAGGTTTCAGAATACCATATTTTTCGTATTCTAATTCTACATTAAGTCCTGCTGAATTGTGTGACACAACCGTATCAATTAAATATCGAACACAATACACATTTTTATTCTTGTAATCAAAAGCTCTTTTGATTTTTTCAGAAATATAAACTACTGAAGATAAATAGTATAAATAATGTGCTATTTGTGATGTTTGCCTAACTTCATTATCGATATACTCACGGTTTGCATACTCTATGCTTGGAGTCCGAACTAAAAGCGACCCCTCGTCCATTTTGTGCAAATTTTCCGCAACAGTACTTGTTCCTGATCCATCTAGACCAGTAATTACAATAAACATATTAATTCCTCCTTTAAAATTTAATTATAAATTTTAAACACAAAGTATAAATTTACATAAATATTTTATCATAAAAAAAACATTAAATCAACCATTTGCACGAATTTCTCTACTTTATCTGACATTCTTATCCATACATCTCAATTTATTTCTTTGACTTTTTTCATTAATATCCTCTTTAATCCTTACAGTCCTATTTTCAATAAAATCACATAATTTAATATTTGTATTTAACTCATGTATTTTTGTGGATAATTTTTGAATTTCAGAGCAAATAAACTGACCTTCTTCATTAGTTTTAATTCTTTTATGCTTTTTCCATAAATTTTCTCTTAATCCTTTCAATTCAACTATTTTATTTATAGCTGAAGATTTATATTTTTTTACTTCAGTAAGTGTAGTTATATTATATTTTGTTAAAAATTTTGCAGAATTTGAATAATTATCCATTTTCTTGATTTCTTCTTTCATAGTTTTTGAATATTTAGGTGAATATTTTTGTTTTGGAAACACCTTTAATAAATAACAATAGTGTAAATATAATGCTCGTAATCCTTTAGCCTTTTGTTTATGCCTTATAGCAGTTTTATTTTTTCTCTTATATCTTCCCATTAAAGTGTGCACTTCTGGAAAAGGTACTTTAAAAGATACAGTGTGTTTTATTCTAAATAAAATACTCTCTTTTGAATATTCCTCTCCAAAAGTTCTTTCTACTCTGACATATCTTTTGTACGGTGGCTTTCTAATACTCATTTTATTACTTGAATGTTCTAATTCATAACCCATTTTAGTTAATATTTTTGTAAAATCATTATAGTTACTTGCTTGTGATATTGCATAATCAATATCTGTACGAACTGAATCAAGATATTTACTACTTCTGGCATATTTATTAGAACTATTTTTATAATAACTTTTTTCTTCTAAAGTTTGTAATTCATATTCTTTACATATATTGTCTGATACTTTTCTCATAATAGCATAATTTGTTTTATTATCATAATACTTTTTTCCGTCTATAAACGAAACAGAGTTTATAACAAAATGATTATGCACATTTTTAGTATTAGTATGAGTTGTAACAACAACTTGAAATCTATCACCCCATAATTCCTCTGCAAGTCTTATTCCAATTTCATGTGCTTCATCAGCAGTTACTTCACACCCTTTAAAAGATTGATAAGCATGAAAACCTAAAATTCCACCTGTCTTATTAAATTGCTGTTTGGTAATACTCATTTCCTTAAAAGCTATATCTGCCATACAATTTATACCTGTAACATACTTTTTATTATCTGTTTTGTCTTTGTTGGTAATATAATCAATAACATTGTCAAATCTACTTTTAATTTTCCATATTTTTGTTGTAGCCATATTAATCCTTTCTAGCAGGCATTAAATACATTTCTTGTATATCAATTATAAAGTCAGTGATTTTATCTGCTATTGCAAAAAATTTATTGCTATCTACATACTGATATCTATTTGCTTGTCTTGCTAATTGATTTACATTAATTGCTATTCCTCTTAAGTCTTTTAAAACATAATAAAAATTCTCATCTGGTTTTTCTTTTAACTTGTATCCCTTTATAAAACTTCTTATAAATCCTGCTTCAGATAAACCTGCTTTTTTAGATTTTTCTTTTAACAATTTATCTTCGTATTCATTTAACCAAAACTGTTTTTTTATTGTTCTGTTTCTCATTAAAAATCAACTCCATTTCTTTTTAATAGGGTTTGGGACTAAAGTCCCATTCAGAATTGTGGCGGGAGTAACAATTCAGTGCTTGCTAATACATAAAAAGCTTTAGTTACTCCTGCTACATTCTTATATTTCTATTTTAGAATTCCAATTTTTTTGAAGAAAAAATATGCTTCTTTACTACCTAAAAAGAAAATTTCTTTTTCTTCGATTGATTGCATATCATAATAAATTTTTACTAATTTTGAAAGAGCAAAACACTCATCATTAGATAAATTTCTATTTGTAATCTCTCCTTCTAAAACAAAAACTAAGTTTTCATTTTTATCTAAAGTT
>CAKNPW010000061.1 GCA_930990555.1 uncultured Clostridium sp.
TTGGGAATGGGGTGTGGTATTTTCGTTCCGCTGTCCATTCCTTAAAATCCCTATTTTTTGTGTAAAAAGGTATAAATAAGGCTTAACATTTGAATAAAAAAGAACAGTAATAAAAGTATACAAATTCGGAAATATAGGTGAACAACTGGCGGCAAATTAGCCATAATTAACAAAACCATAATGAAGGGGCATACGAGCACCATATAAGTACTGTGTGCTCCTTTTCTTATGGAATTTAGTGATACTCATTAAATCCTGTGTACTTTTTTGAAGTTAAATGAGTTGATAGGTTTTGAATGGAAAAACAGTGCGAAATTTCAATTGTCTGCATATCCGAAGAGAGGGTTCAAGTGTTGAAAACGAAGCTTTCAGATACCAAGGATGCTGGCTTTAAAGTTGGAGACAGTTTCTACAGAGTTGGTATAATGTAAGCAAAATTTAAAATCTGAGATTTTTTTGTAGTAATAAAAAAAGCCCCCCGCTTTTATCACAAAGCACGAGCTGTTTTTTATTTATTATTAATTAAATTATTCATATTATACATTCCGTTTTCTTTATTAACTATGTATTTAGCAGCCATAACAGCACCATTTGCAAAAACAGTTCTAGAATAACATTTATGTGTTATCTCCAAAGTTTCATGTTCACCAAAGAATTGTACTGTATGCTCACCAACAATATTTCCACCTCTAATAGAAGAAAATCCGATTTCTAATTTATTTCTTTTTTCATGTTTATTATGTCTGTCAAATTCGTAAACCATCTTGTTATCTTTAGCTTCATTAATACTATCTGCTAAAAATAAAGCTGTTCCACTAGGGCTATCTATTTTTCTATTATGATGTGTTTCTATAATTTCTATATCAGTATCGGGTAATTCTTTGGCTAAAGATGCTACAATTTTTGCCATTAAATTTATATCATATGACATATTAGCAGATTTAAAAATAGGAATATCTTTTGAATAATTTTCTATTTCATTTAATTGTTCTGCTGTAAATCCAGTTGTTGCAATAACTATAGGAACATGATTTTCCTTAGCATATTTTAAAATATTTAAAGTAGCTACTGGAACAGAAAAATCAATTATAACATCTGGTTTTTCTTCTATGTCTAAAGTATTTGTATAAACTGGGTATGTATAAATTCCAGTGTTCTCTTTATCGACACCGCCAAGAAGTAAAATATCTTTATCATTATCTATTACGTTTGCAACTTCTTGTCCCATTTTACCATTTATTCCATTTATTAATACTTTCATTTAATTCGATCCTTTCTATATCGCCAAAGGTAATTAGATTATCATTGTAAGTTATAATTTCGTGCCTATAATTGTCAATTAAAATCTTACAAATAAAATTGTTAAAAATATATAAGCATATCTATAAACCATTCTTAGCTTGTATTTCTTATTTAAATATTTAAAAAATTCAACTGTAGCACAATATTTATCTACAAATGTAACTATGTAACTTTCTTTATATTTAGGCAATTTTATAGTTAAAGGCCACATATGTTTTACTATTACATCTTTTTCTAAATCATTTAAAGTAAAATTTTTTAAAGAATTTTCTAAGGCAATTTTAGGATGAGAAAAAGCATGTAGGTCTTTAAAAGAATTAACCTTTCTATGTTCATGCCAATCATATAAAAAGAAATCGTGAAGCATAGCAGCACGAGCTGCTGAAAAATAATCTAATTTAAATTTTTTACATATTAAATAAGTATAATATGCAACATGCAAGCAGTGGTTATAACATGATGTGCTAGAATGTTGCATATAATTGTTCATTTCTTTTACCTTTTCATTTAAGCGAATATCATTTATTATATTTTTAAATTCTAGATAATTTTCTTCATTTTTTAATTTTTTAAAAAACATTTATTCACATCCCATATTATTTTTTACTACTATATATATTATATCATGGAAGATATATTATGTGAATAAAGTTAATTAAATCTTAACAATTTAAATTAATCCAAAATTTTTTAAAGAAGTTTTTAATTTTTCTTGGCCTTTTTCAGATAATCTAACCAGTGGAAGTCTAGGAACTCCGAAATCGTATCCAATTATATTTAATGCTTCTTTTACAGGGATAGGATTAACCTCACAGAATAAGCTTCCTACTAAATCTATTGAATCTAATTGCATTTGTGTAGCTTCTGCAATATTTCCGTCAAAGAAATTTTGAACCATGTCATGTGTATATTTTGGTGCAACATTTGAAAGAACAGATATAACACCAAGTCCACCTAAAGATAGAATTGGAACAATTTGGTCATCATTTCCAGAATAAATATGTAAATTATCTTTACATAGTGCTGCAATTTTAGCAACTTGTGAGATATTACCACTAGCTTCTTTTACAGCTACAATATTTGGTATTTTAGAAAGTTCCAAACAAGTTTCTGGAGTGATGTTTACACCAGTTCTACTAGCTACACTGTATACGATTATAGGTAAAGATGTAGAATTTGCTATTGCTTTGTAATGTTCTACTAAACCTGCTTGTGTTGTTTTATTATAATATGGTGTTACAACTAATAAAGCATCTGCACCAACAGATTCTGCGTATTTGGACATTTCTATTGCAGAAGCTGTATTGTTAGAACCTGTTCCAGCAATTACAGGAATTCTACCATTAACTTTATCTATAGCATATTTAATGGTATCTTTTTTCTCTTTCTCTGTCATTGTAGAAGATTCGCCAGTAGTACCACATACTATAATACTATCAACACCTTCTGAAATTTGGAATTCTATTAATTTCCCAAACTCTTCAAAATTTACGCCATCATTTGTAAATGGTGTGGAGATGGCAGTACCACAACCTTTAAAAATAATTTTTTTCATAATAACATCTCCTATAGAGATTTTTTAGCATATATAATTATATGTAGCTATTTTCTATGTTATTATATGATATAATTTATAAAAAATAAATAATTTCTGGAAAATATCTAAAAAATACTATATAATTATTACTAGATAAAAGGAGGAGAATGATGACTGCATCTCAAGAAGATTATTTAAAATCAATATATATATTAATATTACATAAAAATGAAGCAAGAGTTACGGATATTGCGGACTACTTACAAGTTAGTAAAGCAAGTGTAAATAGAGCGTTAAAATCTTTAAAAGAGCTAGGACTTGTGGATTATGAAACATATGGAGAGATAAAATTAACAGAAAAGGGAAAAGAGGAAGCAACTAATATTATAAAAAAGCATAATGTTTTAAAAGCGTTTTTAATTCAAATTTTAAATGTTAATAACGAAACAGCAGAAGAAGAAGCAAAGAAAATGAAACATGCTATTTCTGAAGATACTGTAAATAAATTTTCTGAGTATATTAAAAGTATTATAAAAGTTGATGAGTTAAAATGTAACTATAGCCCAGAAAATGAAAGATGTCAAAATTGTATAAAATTAACTAAACATAGAAAGGTATAATTTTCTAGTAAGATATAAAAAAATCGCAACATAAGTTGAACGAACCAATTAAGTTGCGATTTTTAATTTTTATATTTAGACAAAACAAAATAGGGATTTCAAGGAACGTCCCCAAATCCCGAAGGAACGTCCAAAAATCCATGGGAACGCCTCTAAATCCCTATTTTTCTATCATTTTTTCTACTATTTGTATTGCATTTGATGCTGCACCTTTTCGTATATTATCAGCAACTACCCAAAGATTCACACCATTTTCTACACTAAAATCTCTTCTAATTCTTCCTACAAAAACTTCATCATGTCCATTTGCATTCGTAGCTATAGGATAAACTTCAGAAGATGGATCGTCTTGAACGATTATTCCTTCAAAGCTTTTTAATGTTTCTACTAATTCAGAAAGCTCAAATGGTTTTTCAAATTCAACATTTATAGATTCGCTATGTGAATTCTCTACTGGAACTCTAACTGTAGTTGCAGTTATTCTTAAATCTGGTTTCTTTAAAATTTTTCTTGTTTCATTTATCATTTTCATTTCTTCTTTGGTATAACCATTTTCTGTGAATACATCTATATGTGGCAAACAATTATTATATATTGGATATGGGAATTTTTCTAATTTATTAATTCCTTTTCTACCATTTTCTAAATCATTTAACCCTTTTTGACCTGCTCCAGAAACAGCTTGGTATGTAGAATATACAATTCTTTTTATTGTATATTTATCATCTAAAGCTTTTAATGGTAAAACCGCTTGTATAGTAGAGCAATTTGGATTTGCAATTATTCCATGATTATTTTTAATTTCTTCTGGATTAACCTCTGGTACAACTAATGGTACGTCTTTATCCATTCTAAATGCACTACTATTGTCTACTACAATACAACCTTTTGAAGCTGCAATTGGAGCATATTTTTTAGATGTCTCGCCACCAGCAGAAAATATTGCAAAGTCAAATCCTTCGTCAAAAGAGTATTCAGTTAATTCTTTTACAACATATTCTTTATTCATAAATTTAACTGTTTTGCCAGCGGATTTATTTGAGGCAAATAAAACATATTCACTAATTGGTAGATTTTTTTCTTCTAATACTTTTAGTGCAGTTCTACCTACTACACCTGTAGCTCCTACAATTGCTAATTTGTAATTTTTCATATTAAGCACCTCGGCTTTAAATAATAACAAGAATTATATTTATAATTTCTTATAGTACATATTATATTCGAAAAAATAAAAAAATGCTAGTTAAAACTAACAAATATATGATAGAATATTGTCGAAATACAAAAGACATAGGAGGGGATTAAATGAAAAAGAAATTAGCAGTAATAATAGCTATATTATTAGTAATAGCTATTGTTATTGGAATTACAGTATCAAATCTAAGATTTAGAGGAGATTTAACAGAAATTAGTTCGGAAAAACAATTACAAAAAATAGTCGATGGATATAGTTCATCAGGAGGAGCAAGCGTTGAAGCGCCAGAAGATATGAACAATTAATTTACATAAAAAGAAGTTACAAAAA
>CAKNPW010000062.1 GCA_930990555.1 uncultured Clostridium sp.
TTATGAGATATTTAACATATATCACTGAGAAATATTATAGAAATGGATTTGTAGACGGTTCTCAGTTAGTTATGGGATGTTTTGAAGAATAGATAATATATGATCCAAAGTTTTTTCAAAATTTTGAAAAAACTTTGGATTTTTATCTATTTCTTTCAAATTTTCAAGATTATAAAATTAATGTGCATTTATCTATTTTTTAATTTATGTACTTTAATAATGTATTTAAATGTCTAAAAAAGAAAAATAGAGCCACGCTCTATTGAACATAGCTCCGCAAAAGATCTCTCTTTTTCTCTATAATATATATTATATGTTATTATTATACCACTTGTCAATAATTTTATTCAAAAAATTTAAGTTAGTTTGTACCAGTTGATTTGTATTATAATAATCGATATGATGTTCAATTCTATCTTTTAACTCATGTAATATTTGAGTTTGATATTTTAAAATTCCTTCACTGGTAACTACATTTTTATTTAAATATAATAATGTTACTATTTGCTTTATACGGGTATTTGACAATTTGTTATCTCTCACCTTTTTAGAAATTCCTGTTTTAGCCACTTCATTAAGTACTCTATAACTTGCAGTATATTTTGATGTATTTGCTTTTAAATCATTAATTATGCAATTATTGTGTGCACAGGCATTCCTTAATTCTCTAACATCCATTAGCATATATGACTCATCAATCATTTTTCTATCTTGCAATTTATTAGCAACAAATCTGTAAAATTTAATAAGTCTTCCAAAAGGAATTATTTCTACAAACACCCAAATAGGATATTCTCCATCATACTTTGTAAGCAAATCACCACAATATGTTCCACTTTTATTTTTCTCTAATTCTTTTTCTAAATAATCATATTCGTTTTTATTCTTTAAATCTTGGATATATTCTTCGACTATAGTATATCCATCTTTAGATGTATTTTCTATTTTTGATAATAATTTAACTTTAGCATAGTGTTCTAAATCTAAGACTATGTTTAACATAGTTTTTCTAATCCTCATATCAATTATTGATAAATCCACTAACATCTTAAAATCCAAATCTATATATTTTCCAACATTTTCTCCATTTTCATACTTAGGGAAATTTTTTCTATATGATACTAGCTTAAAATAATTGTTGTTTTCTTCTAAATATTTTTGAGCATTTTCTTTATTTATTAGTTCAAACTTAATACCTTTTGACTCAAGATGTTCTATAAGTTCAGAAGGCGTTAACATTGGTTTTAATTCTTTATACATATTTTGCACCTACTTTTTAGTTTATGAATATATTTATTATATAACTATTCTTTAAGATTTCCAAACATTTTTATCTATTTTTGTATTAATTATTTATACAGCACACTTATATCTCTAGGATAAATTTTCCATTTTCCATTATTTTTATCTGGAATAGCTAAAACTTCTTTTTCTCCCTCATATACCATTGCGAATTTCATTATATCCTTAATAATTTTGTCCTCTTTTTGAATTTTTACTTCAAGTTCTATAACTTTCATACATATTGATTGGTCTATGATACTAACTAGTTCAAAATCTAATAAAATATTTTTTTCAAATAGCTCTCTACACCTTTTAGGTTTATATCCCTCTTTTCCTTCATAGTTAAACATTATTTCAAATCTTTTAGCTAATTCTCCATAGTTTTTTGATTTCCATATTTCCAGTGTTTCAACAAATTTATAAATAAAATCATAGTGAATATATTCTTCTTTCTCACCTGTTTTAGGTATATCTTTACCTAAAACAATTTCTTTACTCTTCCAATTATTAATGATCTTTCTTGTACTCTCAGTTTCTTTAAGTTTTTTTAAACTTTCTCTTAATGATGGTGGATTTGCTTTCTTTATATATTTTTCTTTTCTTTTATTTTCTGTATTTTTATCTTTTATCCATTCTGAAATAGCTAATAACATTACAATACATTTACCAGCAACAAATTTATTCCCATAATTTAGGTCTCTTCCATGTAGGATACCATTTCTATACGGCATTGTTATTATTTCTTCATTTGTCTTTTTCCTAGGTAAATTATATATATCTTTGATTTTCTTTAATCCTCTATCACATTCAACTAAACAATCCCAACAATCTAAATCTACTCCTTCTGTGAAGAATCCTTTATTTCTCGTAAAATCATTTATTACTCCATCTGCAATAGTTAGAAATAAAGTAATAGCCGAGTAATACTTTTCATTTTCATAGTCTTCAAATGCTTCATCAATTATATTAACTCTTTTTCTAAATTCATTAGTAGAATATTGGATAAATCTTTTGCTATTCTTAGAATTTTCTATGTAATAATTCGCAATAAACTCTTCTGCCTCTTCAATACCATTGTTTTCAAATACTTGATTAGCATTTTTCATAAATTCTACATTTATTAAAGAATATGCAATCCACCCATAATCAGAAAAGTTATTATTATATTCTTCCATAGTCATTACTAAATCTTCCATGCTACTCTTAATTCTATCTAACTCTTTTCTTTGTTCCTTTGGCATAAGTAAGTTAAGAAATTGCATAGCATTAATTTGCTCATATTGTAATTTTAATGATGGGTAATCATCTAATATTTGTCCTAAAATTCTCATATTTTTCCTTCTTTATATATTTTTTGATAAAGTGTAACATTATCCATATATAGACATTTTATTATTCAATTTATATTTATCTCATTATATATTTTAATAAATTATTTTTTGCTCTTTTGCATTTAACATATCTTTTGAGATATTTGTTTAATATAAAAATTCCTTAATTTAACATTTCACATTTTATATCATATTATCTTGTTTTAATTTTCTTTTTATTTGTTCTATAAAAGGCTTCATTCGTTTATATGCTAACTTTGACATATATAAATGATAATCTATGTCTTTTTTTAACTCAGCATGTATATGAATTGCATTTCGTAGTTCATATATTTTAATTAAATCTTCACAAAGATTTATCTCGTTAATCTTAATTCCTGTTTGTTCATCTATTTTTTCCATATCTAATTTAATATCATCCAAAATTCCTATTTTCTTTGCCACTAAACATTTTTCTTCAAACCTAATTTTTGTTATGTCTTTTTTTACTGTAGTTCTAAAACATGGAATAATATCTTTTTGATCATGTCTCAACGCATTACTAATTTTCGTCAAGCTTTTTTGAGGAATACAATAAGGCTTTAATGTTTTTTGCATCAGTAAATCTTTTACATCTTGATTGTCTTTATAATACTCATCAAAAAGTACATAGTGTATTACTGTCTCATATATTGAAGCATACATTAAAATTTGTAGTCTTACCTCTGCTAAAAGCCTCTCACCTTGCACATTTAGTCCTTCAAAAATTTTGTATAAATATCTTGCATTTTTATATTCTATTTCTATTCTTTTTCTTAAAGTTTCGTCTTTTATAAATTCGAATTCATTATTTATCCAATTTTCATCTGGTAAATGTTTCATACAATAATCTTGTATATACTCTTGTATCTCTTTTCTAAATGGCATTAAATTTTCCTCCTTATACTACTCCCATAAATTCTTCATCTAATATCTTCTTACGTTCTTTCCAATCTGGCATAAATATTGTAATAAAATTATAGAAATTCTTACTATGATTTTGATGTTTAAAATGAGATAATTCATGTAAAACAACATATTCTATACAACATATTGGAGTTTTTATTAAATTCAAATTAAATATAACTTTATTACATGTTGGTATACAACTTCCCCATCTTGTTTTCATTCGTCTTATTTCTATTTTAGGAATTTTTATACCATATTTTTTTAATATTTCTTGATATTTTATTACTAGCTTTTCTAAAATATTTAAAGCATATTGTTTTAGCCATTTTTCATAAACTTTTTTAATATAATTTTTATTGTCAATATATTTTTCTTTTATATGAATTTCAATATATTTATTATTTATAACAACATTATTATGATTATCTGAAAGAATTTTCATTTTATATTGTTTTCCTAACAAATAAACTGTTTCTCCATCTTCAAAAGTTATATTTTCCTTTTGTTCTGCAAATGTATCATAAAAGTCTTGTTGTTTTTTTATCCAGTTAGCTTTTTTCTTAACAAAGTCTTTTGCTTTATCTAATGACATTTTCATTGGTATTGATAAAGTTACTTTTTTATCTATGTTCACGTTTAGATTAATATTTTTCACATTTTTTCTTTGAACATAAAAATATATCTTTTCTCCATTAGATTCAATAAAATCCCTTTCCATGTTTCACCCTTCCTAGATAATTAGTATTTCATTAGTGCTATATTTATAATTTCCTCTATTAGTTTATCTAATTCTTCAAGATCCAAACTAATATTTTTTCTTGTTGCATACATAAATATTGTATCATCTATTGCTTGAGCAATTTCATTATGAATATCTGTATTATAATGCCAGTCTCTTTTTATTTTACTTTCAATCTCTCTTTGAATAGTTAAAGCTATTTCTCCTATTTCTTCTATGTTAGCATTTTCTTTCATTCTTGGAATTAATTTATCATATATAACTCCATAAAAAGCTCTTGAATTTTCTGTTGTTATATTAGATGGGTAAACAATTCCAGAGTTCCCTTTTCTAAAATCCTCTTTGATGTCTTGCATTTTCTGTAAATACTCACTATCTGTAATTCTTCTATTTCTATATGCCTCAATCGTTTCTTCAATTCTTGTAGAAAATTTCTTATAATATGCTGGATCCTCTTTAGATTTTTCACTTATAGTCTTTGCTAATCTAGTTCTAATAGCATCTGCTTTTCCTCTATCTGTTCCCATTTTTTCTAATTCACTATCAAATTTTTCTGCATCTGTTATATCTACTGGTTCTGTTATTCTCATCATTTCTTTTGCAA
>CAKNPW010000063.1 GCA_930990555.1 uncultured Clostridium sp.
TATTGGTATTTCCTTTTTTTATTTTTACTGTGACATATCTATTGTAAACCTATAGACTTACTTAAGGATGTTTCAAATATATATGAGTTAAATATTCTTGGGTAAAAATAAAAAGATTTTAAATAAATATAGAAAAACAAAAGCACTAAATATATAATTTGTTTAACCACAAACAAGAATATATGTGAGGTGCTTTTGTTTATGAAAATGATAACAGATGAAAAGGTTAATTTCAATAGTTTAGAAGAAAATACATACAAAAAAGTTATGAAATTTGGAAGAGAATTAATAATAGAAGAACTAAAAATAATAGATAATTTAATAAAACAATATCGAGATAAACAAATATTTAAAATAAAGGATTTTCAAAGAACTACAATAAAAACAAAACTTGCTGAAATAGAATTTTCTAGAAGAAGATATGAAATGGAAATAAATGGTATAAAAAAATATGTCTATCTTTTAGATGAATTGCTTGAAATAAATTGTATAGGACAGTATTCACAAAGTGTAGTGGAAATGATAATAAGAGAAATAACGAAGAAATCATATAGAGAAACCGCAAAGACCGTGTCAGAAGATACAGAAAGTCAAATAACATATACAGCAGTAAGAAAGATAGTTTTAGAATTAGGAGAAAAGATTAAGAAACTAGAAGAAGAAAAAATAAAGCTTTATGAAGAAGGAAAGATTGAGGGCTCGAAAGAAGTAGAATATGTTTTTTGTGAACATGATGGAATATACATAAAAAAGCAGAAGTCTAAGAAGCACAAAGGAAAGAAGAAATATAAGGTAAAGAATTTTAAGAAGAAAAAGGGTAAAAAAAGGAAAAATGGAATCGAGTTAAAAATAGCAGTAATACATGAAGGAAAAGAAGCAAGATATGAAAATGATTTTAAATTAAAGAATAAGAAGTATATTTAAAAAATAATATAGATGGAATACTAAGATATCAATATAAATTAGGATATAAGGAAAAAGATATATCAGAAATTCAAGAAACTCTTCCCTCATTTGGATCAGAAGAGAGTCATATGTATTGTGTATGTAGAGATAGAATGAAAAAGAATAGAACGAGTTGGTCCATAGAAGGAGCAGAAGCACTACTAAAGGTAATAATGTATAAAATGAATGAAGAAATAGAAGAAGTAATTACAAAGAAAGCGGAAGAGCAAATAAAGAAAGAATTAGCAGAAAGAATACCAGAGCCAAAAAGAGTAAAAAAAGTAAAGCCAATATCAATACCATATGCAGGAAAATACGAAATAGAAAGCAACTTTGTTGGTAGAACAAAAGATTATCTGAAAAATCTTTTAAGAGAAAAGAAAAGTAGCGAGTTAATGCTAATAAACTAAATAAGCCAAAAATATAATAAAATTTGGCTTATTAAGGTTGTTTTTTTATAAAAAGTATAATAAACTAGGATTAGTTTAAATCAAGAAAATTTGAATCAAATTATAAATTAGTGCTTAAAAATATTGAAATCTAAGTGAAACCCCAGCAACAAAAACTCATACTTCAAATAATTCTTATTTGACAAAATAGCATAATCTGAGTATAATAAATATAGGAAATGAAAAACCACAAACGTGGATTTCCGAATTGTATTTGTAAAAACACATCAAACTCGCCAAAGTTTTCACAGATGTGTTTTTTTTATGCTTTTATTGCTTGCTTATAATTACAACTAAGGCTATAATTAAGGCAAACGCAATGATAGTTACTGATACAAGACCAGTAAAGAGTAATTTTATTATTAAGATTAAAACTTTTGTTTCTATCATATGCATCACCTCCTTTTATGTAGGAGGCAAACCACATCTGCTTATTCTCATTTCCTATGTGAATTAATATACTATAATTTTAACTAAAAATCAACTAATAGATTAAAAATAATATATTTTAAATATTTTTTGATATTTTATAGTATTTTTTAATATTTTATTATAATTTTATTAATTTTTAAATATTTCATATTATTTAAATAAATGTAGGGCAAAGCCCTACCAGAAAGAACACTTTTGAAAAAAGTGTTCTAGTATGTTAGAACACTTAAATTTTATTATTTTTTAATTTTTTTTAGAAATTTTTAAGAATATATTTTTTAATAAACTTATTATTAATTTTTATATTTTATATATCATATAAATTGTAAGTTGTGCATTACTTACTATATTTTGGAGTTCCATAACATTTGTTTATATTAAAAAATAACTAATTACTACTTTTTCATTACTTAACGTATATCTTTATTTACGTCATAATTATAATTTTTTAAAATTAATTCTTTGGCTTTTGCATCTAAGTAATTACATAATTCATCTAAAAACATAAAATCTAATGAGTCTATTTTTTCGTACTTTTCATAAATGTATCTCCAATTTATAAAAGCTTCTGAAATATTTTCAATTTTATCTTCAATATTTGTAAACTTCTTTAAACACATTTCATGATGCAAATTTGATTTGAAATCACTATTGGTTTTAGAATATAACTTAAATATTTTATGTCCATTTGTTCCTTTTAAATCTTTAAAATCAATATTGTTTTCTAATAAAATTAATTTTAAATATATCTCGCATGCAAAAGATTTGTTTACTATAAAAGGAATTTGTTTGTTTATTATTTTCTTGCCACGTGCTGTGGCTAGAGAGTGTTCATTAAGTTTAACTTGAGAATTGTCTTTTAAATTATATTGACTAATCAAATCTTCTAATTTAATATTATTAAGTGTTATTTGAAAATAATTTGTCCAATCTCCTATTTCACTTGGTATAATTAACATTTCTTCAATAGGAACAGCTTTTTTAAATTGTCTTGCTGTAGTATACATTATTATCCTTTTTTTTCCTTCTGCACTTGCATTATCCAAATGTATAAAATTATTATTCATATTTTTCATAATTCTCCTTACAAGTTACTATTTATTTAACGAATATAAATTTTATAAGATTTTAACATATTCTATTAATGTTTACCATATTTTATAAGAACTTCTTTACTTTATATTTTTTTGATTTTTTATAGTTTTTTTTAGTTTATTTTGTTTTTATTCAAATATTAATAAAAAAATGTCTTTTATATATTAAGAGGAATATATAGGAGGTGTTATATGGAAGAATGTTTAAAAAACAAAAATAGTTACATTATAAGCGTATTTACTCTGGAAAATTGAAAAAGCAATTAATTAGACAACCAAACTGAAAACCTTTTTCAAAATATTTTATAGGAGGATTTCCAATGGCTAAAAAATCAAAGAGTGAAGGAAGTGTTTTTTATAATAAAAGTAGAAAACGTTGGACAGTACAATATTACAACATAGATATTAATACTGGAATTAAAAAACGTAAAACTAAAGATTTTAAAACAGAAGAAGAAGGAAAAACATATTTAAGAAATATAATGTATCAAAAGCAAAATCCATTATATATAGAACACAACGGAATACCATTAGTTGAATTAATGAAAGCCAATTTAAAAATGAAATATGATACTAATCTTATATCTGACGCTCAATACGTTAGAACTACAGAAACTATAAAATCAATAGAAAAATCAAGTATTGCTCAAGAAAAAATAGATGATTTAGATTCTGAAGAAATACAAGAATTTTTAAATTCAAAAAAATATTTAAGCAATTCATCAATTGAAAAGATATTTTTTGAATTTAGGCAAACTTTTAATTACGCAATGAATAAGGGGTATATATCAAAAAGTCCAATGTTGGAAGTTGTTAAACCCAAAAGTATGAAAAGAGATAAAAAAGTTCGTGCTTTAACTGTTAAAGAACAACAAGAATTTACCGATTGGCTTATTAAACAAGATATACAGGAATGCAACCAGTTGTACTTCAAAGATTAATGGGACATACAGATATAAGTACAACTCTTAATACTTATACAGATGTATTAAATGAATTTAAAAAAGAAGAATTAGAAAAAGTAAATAATTATTATTTGAGAAAAGATTTATTAGCTAATAAAGAAGATGAAAGATGATAAATATAAAATTGGGAGTTAATGTTGGGAGTTACTTTGGGAGTAAATAACTCCCAAGTCTAAAAAATTTTAAAAAATATTGAGAATTATTATAAAATAATATCCTCTAAAAGTACTTATTTTTCAATCGTTTTCAGACTTTCTCAAAAAATAAAAAAATCAGCAAATCTTAAAGAAATGCTGAATTTTTGGAGGCGACACCCGGATTCGAACCGGGGATCAGAGTTTTGCAGACTCGTGCCTTACCACTTGGCTATATCGCCGTTTAAAATATTTGCAATGTTATCGTATACTGAATCTGTAGTTCGCTTCGCTTCACACAGCTTCAGCAACTTGGCTATATCGCCGTTTAAAATATTTATTATATCTTATGCACATACATAGTTGTTTATTACATATTTTTTTAATTAACAAAATCTTTTAGGATATCTAGTTTTATCTAATATTTATAATTGATTTTGTCAATATATAAGTCATTCGTAAATCATTTAACGAATGACTTATATTTTTTGGAGCGAAAGACGAGGCTCGAACTCGCGACATCAACCTTGGCAAGGTTGCACTCTACCAACTGAGCTACTTTCGCATATGCTTTTTTTATAAAAGCATATATATTTTATCAAATTCTATTAACTTAGTCAATAGTGAATATAAATATTTTTATATTGCATTGTAGGTTAGTCAATCATATGTCACACTTTTTTGAAAAATATATACTTTGAGT
>CAKNPW010000064.1 GCA_930990555.1 uncultured Clostridium sp.
ACAAATTTATTTTACTACATTTTTTATATAAAAACAATATATACAATAAAATTTTTTAAAATGCTTATTTTTCTTTATTTCCATTCTATTTTTATATCCATTTTATTAATTTTTTTGACTATATTAATGTATATCACTATATCTGCTTTCTTATCTTTAATATTTCATTCTTATTTATTTCAATTTCATCTTCTGCTTTTTTTATAGATATTTTTAATTGGTCTATTTGATATTCATACAAATTATATAATTTTTCTTTATCTTTTTCAGTAATTTCTTCTTCTGAAATCAATCTTTTCTCATATGCTTTTTGTAATTTCAAAATTCTTTGTTTCTCCTCATCTTCTTTAACTACAATTCTATCTATAAACTTCTCCTTACTATTGTACATTATATTCTCCTCGCTCATTCTATACTTATTCCTTTTTGTTTATCTAGTTCTAATTGATATTGCTCTCTTAGTTTCTTTGATTTGTTTTTCTTTTCTTCTACTTGTTGCAATTTTTCTTCCAATGCTCTCTTTTGTGTTTCCAATTCCTCCAATCTAGTAGATTGATATATTCCAAGCTCAATAAATTTTTTTCTTTCTTCTGATGTGAGTTTTATTGAATTCTTTGAACCTGTATTTCTTATGCCTTGTCTTAACCTCATAATAATTCCACCTATTTTCATATTTCTATTCAAATGATTCTCTTGAATTATTTTCTCTATATCAATGCCTTCTTGTTCTATATCTTCCAATGTATTTGTTGTTGTAGTTATGTCCTCTATTCTAACACCATTTTGTTTTAAAGTTGTAAAAATTTCTAGATATTGTTGTGCTGATGTCTTTCTTTTATCCATAATTCCTAGTGCTATAAATTCTTCTTTTAATTCACTTACATCAATACCATTCTTTTTTCCTTCTATTCCAGCTATAATTCTATACCTTAAGTCACCTATTTTTATTTCTTTATTTAAATCATTTTCCTCAATTATTTGTTGTATATCAATACCTTCTTGCGCTATATCTTCTAATCTGTCAGCATATCTTATGTTAGAAAAGTCTATCTTATTTTCTTTTAATATTCTAAATATTTTTAGGTATTCTTGTGCTTTTGTTTCTCTATCATCCATGATTCCTAGTTTAATGAATTCTTTCTTTTGTTCTTCTGTCATTTTAAATTGTGGTTTTTCTCCTTCAATTGACCTTCTTATTCCTACTTTTATTTGCCCAATTCGCAATTCTCCATCCAAGTTATGATCTTCTATTACTTTTTGTATATCTATTCCTTCTTGTTTTATATCTTTTAATCTACTTTCCCCATGATTACTTATCTGAGCAATTTTTACGCCATTATTTTTTAGAATTGTAAATAATTCTATATATTCTTCTGCTTTTGTAACTCTATCTAAAATTCCTAGTTCTATTACTTTCTGTTTTTCTTCTTCTGTCATTAATGTTCCATTCTTCTTTCCTGCTATCCCTCTTCTTAAATTTCCTATTATATTTCCTATGTACAGATTTTCATCCAAATTATATTCTTGTATGATATTTTGAATATCCACTTCGCTTTGTGTAATATCCTTTAATTTATCTTTTGTTTTTATTCGTCTAATATCTATTCCTTCATCAGCTAATAATGAAAGTAATTCTATATGCTCTTGTGCTTTTGTCTTTTCTTCATCAAATAAACCTAAACTAAAAAATGCTTCTTTTTGCTTTTCTGTCATTTTTAATGGATGACTAGTTGTTCCTTTTAATGTTGCTTTTATTCTATATAACATACTACCTATTTTTGTTTCGCCATCAAGTTCATTTAAGTCTATAATTTCCTGTATATTTATATCTTCTTGGTTAATATCACTTAGCTTTCGTACTGTTGACCTTATTTTTCCTAAATCAACTCCGCATTCTTTTAAAATCGTAAGTAATTTTAAATTTTCATCTATTATAGATTTTTCTTCTCTAATAATACCTAATTTTTCAAATGCTTGCATCTCTTTATCTGTCATTTGCAATGATTTTAACTTTATTCTTCTCATTGCATCCACAATTTTTATTTCTCCATCTAATTTATTCTCTTTTATTATCTTATCTATATCAATTCCATCTTGTTCATATTGTTTCAATGGTGAATATCTATCCATCATTCTTAGTTGTTCTAAATCAACCCCATTTGCTTTTAATATAGTAAATATTTCAATATATTCTTGTGCCCTTGATTTTTCAGTTGGAAATATTCCAATTTTTATAAATTCTTCTTTTTCTTCTTCTGTCATTCCAAATTTTCGTGATCCTTTTTTCATTGCTTTGATGATTTTAGACTTTTGCTGTTTAGGTTTTATTCTTCCATCTATTGAATTTGCTTCTATAATTTTTTTTACATCTATTCCTTCTTGAGTATAATCTTCTAGTGTTTGATTCCATTGCATCTTATCAATATCTATTCCACTTTCTTGAAGTACTGTAAATATTCTTAAATATTCATGTACTCTAATTCTTTGAACAGTTTTATCTGGATTAATTCCTAGATTTAAAAATTCCTCTTTTTCTTCTTCTGTCATTCTCAATCCAGAAGGATTGGATTTCATTCCCAATTTTATTTTTGAAATAATGTCTCCAATTCTCATAGATGAATCTAAATTATTTTTTTTAATGATTTCCTCTATATTAACGCCTTCTTGATTAATTGTTCCTATGGTATCATATACACTTATTTTATCAATCTCCACACCATTTTGTTTTAAAATTTGTAAAACCTCTATACGCTCCCTTGCTAATGACAATTTTTCCATGATACCAAGCTTTAAAAATTCTTCTTTTTCTTCTTTTGTCATTTTTAATCCATTTTCTTTACCTTCTATTCCACGTTCAATATATTGTTTAGCCAATCCAATATGCATATTTCCCTCTAAATAATTCTCATCTATTATTTTCTGGATATCAATTCCTGGCTGTATAATTTCTGCTATAGTTTGTAAACGTTTAATCTTTCTTATATCTATTCCATTTTGTTTTAACACTGAAAATATTCTTAAATATTCTTGTGCTTTTGTTGGTTTTAGCATTCCTTGAGTTTCATTTAATAAATCTAATAATTCTTTTATCTCTCCTGTTATTTTAAAAGTATCTATTTCCATTTCTTCATGTTCTATATTTTTTTTGCCCTTAGATTCATTTTTCCTTGTTCTGTTAATATGCTCTCTATCATTCACTTCTCTATCAAGATTATATTTCAAATAATTGTTTGCAATATCATATACAGTTACAATCTCTTGTTTATTTTCTCTTGTTGACAATGCTCTTCCTAGTTGCTGTAAATAAATCAACCTAGATTCTGTTTTTCTAAGCATAATTACTCCTGATACACCTTCAATATGAACACCTTCATTTATCATATTAACAGTAAATAATAATTTTATATGATTTGAATTTGATCTTTCAAATTTTCTAATTTCTCCATCCTCTATAATATTTCCTTCACTATCTATCTTTCCGTGATTATGTTTTTCCCCATAATTTGCATGTATCTTATATATTTCTGGTTGTGAATCAATATTTTTAAACCATTCTTTTGCTTCTTCTGCCATTTGTTCTAAATGTTGCTGGTCTTTACAAAATACAATATATCTCCCATCTTTTTTTTCTATATTTTTTTCAAATATTTCACTTAAACCTTCTGCCCTATCTACTATACTTCTCATTTTTTTATATTTTTCTAGTAAAATTGCTTTTTTCTTTGGATCTGGACATTCTAGTATTTTTGTTTTAATATCTTCCACATCGTCTTTTAATGTATACAATGCTGGTACATATTTATGTGGTTTTATTATATTTCGTTGTATAGCTTCTACTAATGTAATTTCAGATGCAATATATTTGTCTAAAGTTTCCTCATTGATTTTTTCATTTTCGCTAACAATTCCTAAAACTTTTGCGATTTCATTAGCCATATTTCTATTATCTTTATCATTTCTATCTGGAGTTGCCGTCATTCCTAGAACCTTCGCATTTGGATATAACTTTAATAAACTTTGTACTCTTTCTCCCCATTTTTCAGCTCCAACTCTGTGCATTTCATCCAAAATAATAATGTCTGGCTTTAATTTCTTTAGAGTCTCATCCGAACGATTTAATAAAGATTGATATAAATGCATTTTTAAATTTGGTAATATTTCTCTCCACTCTTTTTCGTTATTCTCTTGCATGTACTTTTTTATATAGTCTTGAAATTGTCTATTTATTGATTTATATGGTGATAAAAATAATACCCTTTTATCTTTATTTTCTTCTAATAGTTTCATAGCTACAAAACTTTTACCTGCTCCAGTTGGAAATATTATTACACCATATCTTCCATTTTCAAATTTTTGTTTTAAATTATCATATGCTTCTTGTTGATGTTTTTGTAAATTTAATGACATATATTTCTCCTTCTTATCTCCATTTTCAAAACTATTTTACTATATTTTTTAGTTTTTTTCAATATTCTTATCTTTATGTGGTTCTTGCCCTAAGTATATCTGTTTTGTTATGATTAAAAATATTCTTTCTAATATTAATTTTATTATCCACTTCCATAATCAATTTTAAATTGCAAATCACTATCAGAATAATATTCTGTAATTGCATTATATAAACAACTAATTA
>CAKNPW010000065.1 GCA_930990555.1 uncultured Clostridium sp.
CTCAAAGTATATATTTTTCAAAAAAGTGTGACATATGATTGACTAACCTACATAATTTATGAAAAATGAAATACAATAAAATTAAAAAAATCGCGATATTGTGATAAAATGATAATAGAAAAATCTTGTTTTCGTGAAAACGGTTGGAGTTGATAAGAGTGAAAAGAAAAATATATCAAAATCTAATTAAATGGAAAGAAAATAATGGCAAAACCACCTTATTACTAGATGGAACAAGATGAGGTAGAAAAAGTTATATAGTAGAAAAATTTGCTAAAGAAAATTATAAAAGCTATATTATTATAGATTTTAATAAAGTCTCTGATGATGTAAAAAACTTATTTGAATACTATTTAAACGACATAGATACCTTTTTTTATATTTATCGAATTATTTCAATGTAACTTTATATGAGCGTGAAAATTTAATAGTTTTTGACGAAGTACAATTATATCCAAAATGTCAGCAGTTAAATAATATGTATAGAAAATGATTATAAACAAGAGGAAATAGAGCTAGCTGAAAGTGAAATTGTACAGTCTATAGAAGAAATTAAATATAATGTTAGTCAAATGGATAAGATGATAGAAATTTTAAACAAATAATGAATTTTTATTTAAATTTGTCAGAAAAAATCTGACAGATTAAAAGCAAGATATGAAGTTTGATTTAATAAAAGATGAAGAAAGAGATAAAAATGTAATATATAATTTGATGTAATTATATACATATAAACATAGTTTTTTTGAAGAGAAATATATTAGAGATAATTTAAGATTAGCATTTTAGTTTGAAAGCTAGATTTATAGCACGGAAATTTTATAAGTCCGTGCTATAATTTTATAAAATAAAAAAAATTTAAGAAGCACTTGCCGTTTTCATTCGTAAATGATACAATATTTACGAATGAAAACGGCAAAGGAGAAATAGTGATGGATGATATACAAAAGGTAGAAAAATTATTAAAAAAGAATAATGGAGTAATTGAAACATATCAAGTGGAGCAATTAGGAATTAACAATAAGGTTTTAACTCGAATGATAGAGAGAGGATTAATAGAAAGAGTAGCAAGAGGAACATATATAGGTGCAGATACATTTGAAGATGAATACTTTATTACTCAAGCAATTTGTAAAAAGGGAATATTCTCTCATGAAACAGCTTTGTACTTTCATGATTTATGCGATAGAACACCTATAAGATATCAATTAACAATACCAAGTTACTATAATACAAAACTGTTAAAAGAAAAAAATTATCAATTTTTCTATTTAAAAGAAGAATTATATGAAATAGGAATTGGAGAAATGAAAACACCTTATGGAAATAAAGTAAAAGTCTATGATTTGGAAAGAACAATATGCGATATTATAAGGAATAAAAAGAAAATTGAAATAGCTTTATTTACAGACGCAATGAAAAGATATGCTGATATAAAAGATAGAAATTCTATTAAATTGCATAAATATGCAAAAATATTTAATATTGAAGATGAACTAAGAAAATATCTGGAGGTTTTGCTATGATAGCTAAAAATAGAGCACAACTAAAAATGTGGATAAAAAATATGTCAGCAAAAGTTGATGTAAATGAAAATATAATTTTACAAAACTATATGCTAGAGAGACTATTAGAAAGGATTTCTGTATCAAAATACAAATATAAATTTGTATTAAAAGGTGGAATGCTAATAACAGCTATAGTTGGAATAGATATGAGAAATACACTAGATATGGATGCGACAATAAAAGGTTTTGATTTAGAAAAAGATAATCTTGAAAATATTTTAGATGATATATTTAAGATAGATTTAGAGGATGGTGTAATTTTTGAATTTAGAGGAATAAAAGAAATAAGGCAAGAAGATGAATATGGTGGATATAGAGTATCATTAGATGCAAAATTTGATAAGTTAGTTGTACCTATGAAATTAGATATAACAACAGGAGATGTCATTACTCCAAAGGAAATAAAATACAAATTCGATTTAATGTTTGAAGACCGTTCTATAGAAATACTTGCTTATAATATGGAAACTGTAATAGCAGATAAATTTGAAACAATTATATCTAGAAATATTGATACTACAAGAGCAAGAGATTTTTACGATATTTATATACTATGGACTACTCAACAACAAAATTTTGATAAAGAATTGCTTGGACAAGCTATTGTAAAGAAATTTGAATACAGAGGTTCTATGGATAAGTTAAATAATATAGATGAGATAATGGAAGTCATAAAAGAAAGCGAAGTTCTGAAAAAACATTGGAAGAACTACCAATCTAAATATAGTTATGCAGATGATATTAGTTATGAAGATACAATAAAAGCTTTAGAAGCAATAACAAATGAATTAAGAAAATAAATTTAATAACTGCATATATAGAATAATTAAATATAGATGAAAATGTGAGCAAAATATGGAAGATTCTGATAGTAAATTAAAAAGAATAAAAAGATTTTTCTTAAATAAAAATTATAAAATAAAAGAGTATTTAAAATGGCATAAAATATATGATAATAAAAAATATTTTGTAGTTAAGCAAAAAATCTTGAATTTTCTTATGATCATTTTTATGTTTAGTATAGGTATATTGAGTATTTTTTTATGTACAAATGCTGAATTTTTAAAATTAAAATATGCACATCAAAAAAGTTAAAAAACGCACACCAAAATTATTAAAAAATGTATATTTTACATTTGTTTTATTAACAAATAAGGTATAATATCCTTATATGGTGAAAAAATAAGGTAGTTTAAGAAGAGAAGGATATATAAATAGATTAGTAGATAAAAAAATAAAAGATTATTTATTAATATTTGGTACAATTAGTATAGAAGGATCAAAATGGTGCGGAAAAACATTTCATTTTAGAGATAATGTTACAGATTTAGAGGTTGATACTATTTTAGAATTTAGTGATGGAGAATATACAGCAGTAGAAATTAAGCTTGGATTTAATCAAGTTGAAGATGCAAAGAGAAATTTATTGAATTTCTATAAAAATATGGTTAAAAAACCTAAATTTATGTTTGTATTAGTAGGTTACACAGATGTTATTGCAAAAGATCCAGAGACAGGAATTTATATTGTGCCAATTACAGCAATAAAGCCATAAAAATAATGAATGAGGAATGTAAAAATAATATAAAAAGTAGAAAAAAGCATATATGGATGGTAAATCGAAGAGGTTTAAAGCATATAGAATTTTTGATAATTACAGTATACTACCTAGATACGTAAAAATGAAAAAGCTATTTACAAACAAGAAGAAAATAAATAAGAAATAACATACACGATTACTACTAAACCAGGTGGAAAACTATAAAAGATAAAAATAGTTTTCCACCTGGTTATTTTAAGTGGAAATAAAAATTAAAGAAAATGACTAAAACTTACGGAAATTAAGGATATATAACTAATTAACCTAAAAGAAGTAATAATAAAACGAAAAAGACAAGAAAATGTAAAATAAATGTTAAAAATCCGTATAAAAAGCTTGCGTAAATAAGAAGTAGATGCTTGTAAAAAATGGATAAAACCCCCTATTTACCTACAATTAGTAGGTTGTTAAAATATATTTATATATTAATTTAATGCGAAGGCAAAATTTATTTTATGTAGTTGGGGGAATAGTACATGAAAAACTTAAAAAACAAAATCAAACTAAAATACATAATAGCAGGAGGGATAGTAGCAATAATAGGAATAATCCTATTTGCGATATATTCATATAACGAGCATATGGAATATATTAAAAATACAAATCCAGAACTTGCTAGAGCAATGACATATGAAGAAGTAGCAGAAGGAGACGAAGAAGTAGAAGGAACAAATAACTGCGTCCAATTTGACGCATTCTTTTTGCGTGACCTAAATGGAGATGGATATGCAGAAAGTATAAGAGGAACAAGTAAAGAGATAGGAAGCGAAGATACCTTGTATATGGAATTAAATGTCCAAACAGCAGGGTCTTTAAAGAATGCAAAAATAACAGTAAATGGAGAAAACTTCTATTTGCAAACAGCATTGCCAAAAGATGATGAGTTAAAAGATAACTACATAGGAAATAATATAAAGGAAATAGAATTTAACGATTTAGCAAATGGAACACAAAAGATGATAACAGGAATAGTAAGAAGTGGAGACTATTCATATTCATCAAGCAAAGCTGATGCCATAGGAAATAATATAAACAACTACAGTAAAGTAAATAATGTAACGTTAACAGGAACATATGTAGCAGAAGACGGAACAGAAACCCCAATAACAAAAACAGTAGATTTTAATATAGATTGGTATGGAACAACAAGAGCAAGTATACATACAACAAGTCAAAATAAAAATATAGAAGATGCACTAGATGAAGAAAATGGGGTAGTTAATCTAAATTTCACAGTGAATACACAAGAAACAGACCAGGAATTACTATTAAGCAAGAATCATGTAGAAGGAGAAATACCACAATTAAATGGATATAACCCAACAAGTGTAGAATACACAGGAAGTAATGCTGTGTTTAATTATAATGCAGAAACAAGAACATTTACTTTAGAAAGAACAGCAGAAGTAGATGAAGAAGGAAATGTAACA
>CAKNPW010000066.1 GCA_930990555.1 uncultured Clostridium sp.
TAGTGTATGTAATAAACTAGATATTGATTTATATAAGGCTTTAAAAGATAAAGAGCAGGAAAATATAAATAGGATTTGGAAAAAAGAAAATAACTAGAAAGGTTAGGCAATATATGATATACCTAAAAACATTTAAACTAAGTGATAGCAGAATAACAAATAATAATATATATCCATTTAATGTATTACAAAATAAAGAGCCAGACATATTTATATTTGATAATATAACCGTATTATATGGAAATAATGGTTCTGGAAAATCGACTATAAAGTTCAAAAATGGAGTGAACTTGAGAATGTAAGGTATTTTTATGATTTTTTTAAGAGTAGAAAGAATGAATTTGAAAAATGAGTTAATGCAATATTATGATAATATCAGAAGTTCTGAAAATTAAGGAGTATAACTATGGAATATATAGATATTTTTGATGAAAATAATAATTCAACAGGTAAGGTAAAAGAAAAACAACAAGCACATGAAGATGGCAATTTTCATAGAACAGCACATGTTTGGATTATAAATGATAAAAATGAATTATTACTTCAAAAAAGAAGTGCAAGTAAGAAAACACATCCTAATTGCTGGGACATATCTGGAGCAGGACATATAAAAGCAGGAGAAAGTGTAGTTGATGGAGCAATTAGAGAACTAAAAGAAGAGTTAGGTGTTGAAGCAGAAGAAAAAGATTTACAATATATTGCCACAATAAAAAGTACTAAAAATCCTAAAAATATGGAATTTCAATATGTATATTTATTAAACTGTAATAAAGAGATAGAAGAATATATTTTTGAAGATAATGAAGTATCAGAAGTTAAATATATTTTTTACAAAGATTTAGAAAAAATGGTGGAAGAAAAAATAGAAGGATTACTAATACACGAAGAAGAATATAAAAAATTATTTGAATTTATAAGAGAAAATTATTAAGGAAATGTAAATTTGTAATGATAGAAAGGAGATAACTAAAATGATAGATTTACATATGCACACTATATATTCAGATGGAGACAAAACGGTAGAAGAAGTATTAAAAATGTGTGAAAATAAAAAATTAGAATATATATCAATAACAGACCATGATACTTGTAAGCAATACAATGATGATGCATTGAAAAACAATAATATTTATAATGGAAAAATTATAATAGGATCAGAATTACATGCGATATTTCAAAAGAAAAATATTGAAATATTAGCATATAATATAAATCCAAATATAATTAACGAATGGTGTGAAAAATATTATTCAGAAGAGAAATTGAGAGAACAACAAGATATATGTCGCCAAAGATTATTTGATATATGCAATAAACATGGACTAGTATATGATGAAAGCAAGATTAGAAAACCCAAAAAAGTATCTGAATATGTAGAAAGACCAATTTACGAAGAAGTAATGAAACACAAAGAAAATCATAAGATTTTGGGAGAATTTACAGAATCATTTGGTATATTTTTTAGGAAAGGTTTAGCAAACCCAGAAAGCAGTTATTTTATGAATTATATCGAATTTAGACCACCCTATAAAGAAGTAATTGATATTATTCATAAAGCGGGCGGAAAAGCATTTTTAGCACATCCATTTGAATATAAATTTAAAGATACAATTGAATTTATAAATGATTTAAGAAAAGAAAAAGAACTTGATGGTATAGAATGTTTCCATCCATCAGCAAATCAAGAACAAAGAAATATTTTAGTTGATTATGCTAAAAATAATAATTTATATATAAGTGGTGGTAGCGATTATCATGGAAATCCAAAACCAGATATAGAGATAGGAGTAGGTAGAGGAGATTTAAGTATTTCTGAAGAAATATTAAATTGGTTATATGAGTAAATATAAATGAAAAACCACCCAAAATCTTATGTATAATGGAGAAAAATTATGATTAATAAAGATTTTATAAGATTAATAGAGGAAGTAAAAAAGTTGGCAATAAAAAGAAAGTTAAGTGAATATGCATCTTGTGGACATGTAGGGTGTGCACTACTCACAAAAAATGGAAACATATATACAGGAATTTGCATTGATTCAAATTGTGCATTAGGAAATTGTGCAGAATATGTGGTAATTTTTATGAAAACAGGTTTCTTGATACATTAGCAAAAACTTATACCAAGAAAGAAACTAGTTTTTTAACATTTAATAATAGAGGAACTAATTTTATTTCGGAGTTATTAAAAGGTAATGAATTTGAAATAATTGATGGATGTTATGAAAAATTTACAGATTGTTTATTAGATATTGAAGGTGCAATTAATTATGCCAAAGAAAAAGGATACAAAGATATTATTCTAGAAGGACATAGTTATGGTTGCAATAAAGTAATTTATTATTATGATAAAAAGAAAGATGAAAGTATAAAGAAAATTGTATTATTAGCACCTTGCGATATACCACAAGAATGCATAAAATATTTAAGCGAAGAAGAATATGAGATAGCAAAAAGAGAATCAACAAAATTAGTAAGCGAAGGAAAGAAAAATGAATTAATTGATTTTTCTGTAAATGCTAATGGCAAAATTTCGGCTGGAACATATTATCAGGATTTCCTACCACATGGAGAAAATGATTTTATAAGATATGTTGATGGTGTGAATGGGAAAAGCGAAATATTAAATAGTATTGATATACCAGTATTAGTTATATTTGGAGATATAGATGAGTGTGTATTAACACAAGACATTGAAACGGTAAAAGGATATTTGAATAAAAATATCAAAAATTGTGACATTCAAATTATAGAAGGTGCAGATCATTCATATACAGATAAGTATGAAGAATTAGGAGAAATAATTAAAGAAAAAATTAAAAAATAACTATTGAGTGAAAGGAACTAATTATATGGATATAGAATTTGTTAATGATTGGTTAAATAAACTAAAAGAATATTGGTTTAATAAAGATATAGATAAAGCAGTTGCTTTATTCAATAAAACTACTTTTTATCAAGAAACCCCATTTATGAAACCTTATACAACTATTGAAGAAATTAATCAAGAATGGCAACATGTAAAGAACGAAAATATAGAAAAGATAGAAATTAAATTATTAGCAATAGATGGTTATACAGTTATTGCAGAGTGGATATTAAAGCAAAACGATGAAGAATTTGATGGTATATATGAAATAAAATTTAATGCAAATTTAGAATGTGTTTATTTCAAGAGTTGGGAGATGATTAAATAAAATGAATATTATAGAAATTTATAAAAAATATAACTTACCAGAAAATTTACAAATTCACATGTTAAGAGTAGCAGCATGTAGTAATTTAATAATAGATAACTGGAACGGACCAGATATAGATAAACAAGCCATTATTAGAGTTAGTTTATTACATGATATGGGAAATATGGTAAAAATACAAGAAAATGAATCAAAAGATGTAGAATTTTTAAAGATAAGAAAAAAATATTTTGATAAATATGGAACAAATGACCATGAAATTAATTTAGAAATTGGAAAGCAAGAAGGATTAACTGAACAGGAATTAACCATATTAGATGGAAAAAGGTCAAGAAAAAATGAAGAAACATTGAAATCAAATTCTTATGAAAGGAAAATTTGTGCTTATTGTGACCAAAGAGTTGCACCAGATGGAGTAGTAAGTATAAAGGAAAGATTAGAAGATGCAAAAGTAAGATATAAAAATAAGCCATTATCAGTATGGTCAAACGAAGAAAAAGCAAATCATTTAATTGAATGTTCTTTAGGTATAGAAAAACAAATTATGGAATATTGCAAATTAAAGCCAGAAGATATAAATGATGTTAGTATTAAAGAATATATAGAACAGTTAAAAGCATATGACATTTGAAAATAAATTAATTCTAGGAGGCAAAATCTTATGAAAATAGTACAAAGTGATAGAGCAAAAATAGTAGTAAACAGTGATACAAGTAAATTATTAGAATATTCTATGGAATTAAATGATAAAGATGTAGATTTTTGTATAAATACAATTAGTGGTAGATATCCAGAAAAAGGATATTGTACCAATGAAAAGTGTAAAGAGATATGCTATGTATTAGAGGGAAATGGAACAATCAATAAAAAAGAAGAAAAAATAGAGTTTAATCAAGGAGATGTTATATTAATTGATAAAGAGGAAGTTTACTATTGGGATGGGAATTGTAAAATAATAATGATTTGTACTCCAGCTTGGTATAAAGAACAATGTAAATTGTTAGAAAATTATGAAAATAATATATGATGAAGATGGAAACATACTTAAAAATTATAATTTTTAGGAGGATTTAAGATATGGGAAATTATTTTATAATCCTATTTCCGAAGAATTAGAGATAAAAAGAAAACT
>CAKNPW010000067.1 GCA_930990555.1 uncultured Clostridium sp.
CATTTGCTTCCTCCCTTTTGTAGTATTAAAGGAGCAGTTGTTTATGTCTGCTCCCTAGTTGTTATTTATTAAATATTTTATTTATTAATTCATCTAGTTTCTTATCTATTTCTTTCATATCTATATCTTTCTTTTTCTCTAAACCTTGTTCTACTGCATATCTTATTAGTTTTTCTTCTATGCCAGATTCTTTTAGACTTTCTATGAAATGAGATAATGCAGTTAATAAGCTAGGCATATTTCCTTTTATTTCTGTTTTTAAATCTTCTTCATTCATTACAAGATGTACATCATATTTTGGTATTAATATATCTTTTATATTCATTACAATTTCCTCCTAATATTTCTTATAAATTAAATTTTCTATTTTCCAATCTTTATATTTTGTTTTTAAATAAATTTTTATATTATCTTCATATAATTTAGTTGCTTGTCCAAAATCTTCTTCGTAATGGCATTCTGGACACATCGTAACTATATTCTGTTCTATTCCAAGGCCTCCTTGGCTTCGTTTTATATAATGTGCATTTGCACAACTTACTGGAACCCATTTTCCACAAATTATGCAATGCCCGTTATCTCTTTTCCAAACTTTTTCTTTTACCTTTTTAGGTATTTCACAAGCTCTACTTCTTTTGCTCATTCATTTCTCCTTTTACGGGGGACCTGTGGCACTAGTCAAAAGAGTACCTTTTCTCCTATTTTTCGTCACTAATTAGTGCCACATTTATTTATATTTCATATCTAATAGCTTCTATTTTCTTTTTTAAAGCATTTTGTTTACTGTCTATGCTTTCATAGGCTTTTTTAAATCTAAATAATCTAGCCCCCAATTCTGCTAATTTTTTACTATCTTCTTTTACAAATTCTTTTGCCATTGCTTCAAAATAACTCATTGCCGGTGGCTTTTCTTTTTGTGTTTCTTGCCATTGTTTCCTTTGCATATATACTTGTTTATTTTCTTGTATAGAAATATCTGTTTTTAGTGTGTCATATTCTTGTTGTATTCTTGCTATCATTTCTCCTATTAAATAGTTCATATTTGCATATATCTCTATATTTTTAGATATTAAAAAACCTGTCTCTGCATTTTCTACTATCTCATTTTGTAATTTACTATATGTATCAGCGATTTGTTGGCTATTTGCATTTTGAATTGTAAAAGGATTAAACATATATAATTTTTCAAATTCCATCTTTTACCTCTCTATATGTTCATGCATAAATACATATTCTGAATTATCTCCCATATTTTGTAATAAAAAATCTACTGCTTGTCCTTTGCTTAAATGGGTATCTTTTACTCTATATTCATAACAATACTTTTGTGCTTGTTGTTTTTCTTTTATTCTCTCTTCTAGTTCTTCATTTTCATAATTACCTTCAATCAAATATAAATCATATTTTTTAGCTGTTATTCCTTCCAATGTTTTAGTATCTGTTGCGTATATAACTTTGTAATTATCAAATAATATTCTGTAGCCACATTGTGGCACATCATGATATAGTTTTATTGGTATTACTTTAAATAGCTTATAATCATATTTAATTCCAATTTTTAAAACATCTATATTCTTTCTATTAACACCACATTCTAGTAATGGTTCTAATAGCCATTGGCAACAAGCAAACCTTAGAGTTGGCCTTTCTTGTGCTAGTCTTCTAATAGTTGCTTTTTTGAAGTGGTCTGCGTGAATATGTGTCAATAACACAATTTTTAATTTCTTATAATATTTTTCTAATTTTTTAAATGTAACTCCACAATCAATCAATATTATGTCTTTAATTGTTACTGCATTTCCTGTACTACAACTGGATATAATCTTATAATTCATTCATAGATACCTCTTTTTCAGTAGTTTCATTTTGAACTTCTACTACTTCGTCTTTTGATTCTTCTTGTTCAATTATTGTATCTTCTTCATTATCTACATATTCGTATGTACCATCGGTATTAATTGCTGTCATGTCTTTTTCTACTGCTTGTTGCATATCAATACTCATAATTCCCCATTTTGAAATTAATTGTCTAAGCATTGTTTTATATGCCATTCCGTCGAAATCTTTTTCCCAGAATGTATAACCTTTGTGTGCTGCATAACCTTTTGAATATTTTAATGCGTGTTTTTCCATCTTAGATTTTGACCAATATAGCGATTTTCTAAATCCATTTGTATATTCAAACATTGCATAATATCCAATAGTCTCTGCATTTTCTCTTTCTTCTTCATCTTCTATAAGATTTACTTCTATTTCTTCATTTAATGGATCATACTTAATTAGTTCACCTTTTTTTATAGCTAACACATTTAATTTTTTATACTGACCGCTTCTAATTGCTAATTGTATATACCCTTTGTAACCTAGCTGAAATTGTGCTACTTTTATATAATACTCATTTCCATTTGCATCTTTAACTTTTTTGTTAAATGGAACTAAATAGTATTGTCCTAATTGAGGGCTTGGGCTTAAATTAAGGCTTTCTCCTAACAATGCTCCACTTAATATTGTTCCAGCATCACACTGCTGTAAATCAGTATTCGTTGCTACTGCACTTGATATACTAGCTATAAATCTTGTTGCTCTGTCTTTATCTCCTAAAGTTTGATTTATTAAATTTTTATATGTATCACTTTGTATTGCCACACTAAATTTTGGTTTATTCGTTGGTTTATTTGTTTTTACTGATATATTACTCATAATCATACCCTCCATCTTCTAAAAATCTCTTTAACTCTCTTAATTTACTTCTTGTTCCTCTTACTTTAAATTTAAGTGTTAAGATTTCTTCTTGTTCTTCTATTTTTGGTGCTTCAATAACAAAATTATCTAAAGCATTCTTTGTTGCTACTTCTTGTGTTTTTATTGACATATCAGCTTGTCGTTGAGCTTCTTCTAATTGTTTGTTTTTTAATTCTTCCTGCTTTTTTTTCTCTTCTTCTAATAGCTTGTGTCTATTTGCTACTTCTTGAATAGATTTACTTACATTTAAATTTTGTTTATATTCAACTAAAATTTCTTCTTTACATTCTTGTGTTTCAATAAGTTTTAAATCATCTACTATTTCATCTATAAATTTTTTTGCCTGTTCTTTTAAACTCTTTTTACTAGCTGTTAATGTGACATTTATATTTGCTTGTTCATAATTTATAAAATCAATATTGTTTGCTGTTTTATATTCTTCAAAATAATCCTTAATTTCATTTTCTTTTTGTTTTTTTAATTCATTTTCTGTACTATCTATTTTTTGTTTAAGATCTATATCAGCTTCTTTATATCTATTAGATACGTATGTTTTATAAATTTCTTCAAATTGCATATATGGTGCTAAAATTTGTTCTTTTACTGTTTTCCTCTGTTCTTCTAAATTTTTAAAGTCTTTAGTTAAATCTGCTCTTACTTGCTTTACTGTTTTTACAGTTTCCTCTGTACATACTAATTTCTTTGCATTGTTTACCTTTACATCTATTTCAGTTGATAAATCCTTTAAATGTTCTTCTATCTGTGGTAATTGTTTAATTACTATTAAATTTTCAGTCATCACACTACACTCCTCCAATATTCGTTTTTTAACTCTCTTTTTTCATTCTCCCATATTGCCTCAACTCTATCTTTTATTTCATTAAATTCATTTTCTAAGTTTTCTTTACAAGATATTAATATTTCTTTTACACAATTATCAGTTGCTTCATTTATTGCAATGTTCAATGTTGATATCGCTTCCTCTAATTCATTATAACGAGTATCTAAGTCGTTATTCATACGGCTATTCCTCCCTTGATTTTCTACCCAAACTATGCTAAAATAGTTTTAGGTTCATTTATGAAATTTTTTTATTTTAAGAAGTAATTATCTAATTGGCGTTGGAAATTACTTCTTTTATTTTGCTTACTAATGTAAAATTATTTCTATTATAGATTGGTTTCTTTTGTTCTTCTTTTATTAAGTTCTCAACTTCATTTATTTTTCTAAAATGTGTTACTGCTCTTAATTCTGAATTATTACGCTCTTCTTCTAATTCTTTTATTTGATT
>CAKNPW010000068.1 GCA_930990555.1 uncultured Clostridium sp.
TTGGTTATAGAAACTATAATATTATGCAAACAGTTATTATGAAACTGTGTTTTTTATTTTATAAATGAGTTTTTCACTTTACATAACTTGAATGAATAAAACCTTTATTTTTACTTTAAGTCTTGTTTTAACCATGATAATAAATCTTGTTTTTCCTTTTCAGAATAATGTATTTTTTTAGATAAATTTTCCGAATGTTTTTCAATAGCTTTCCTTTTTATTTCTGGGTTTGTTTTAGCATATATTTCTGTAGTTGTAATAGATGAATGCCCTAAAAAGTCTCTGATATAGATTAAGTTAACACCACTTTCTAATAAATGCATTGCTTTAGAGTGTCTAAATGTATGTGGAGATACTTTTATTTGATATTCGATTGGATTGTTTTCTTTAGCAATTTTTACATATTTTTCAATTATATAATTAATACCCATTCTTGTTAATTTTTCATTTCTACTATTAAAAAATAATAATTCAGTTGAATTTTCACTTAAATTGTATATTTGCATATACTTTTCAATAATTTTTATTGTTGAACTTATTAATGGTACTACACGTTGTTTTTTACCTTTACCATATAAATTCACTGTCTTTTTTATAAAATCAATATCACAACATTTTAATGAAATTAGTTCATCTACTCTTGAAGCACTATCATAAAGTAAAGTTAAAATTGCTAAGTCTCTTACACCAATATTTGTTGAAGTATTAGGCAACGATAATATTCCCTTTATACCTACTTTTGATAAATATTTTATTGTGTTATCAATATTTTTTTTGGATTTAATGGCAGATATTCCATTTGAAATATTTATATATTTTAAATCTTCATTCGCTAAATAATTAAAAAAGGATTTAATTGCTGCCAGTCTTTGATTTCTTGTAGAGATGGAATTGCATTTTTCTGTTTCTAAATTTATTAAATATTCTTCAATCATTGCCTTATTAAAATCACTTAATGTGATATTTTGAATTTTCTTTTTTAACTTTTCAGAAATAAACTGTAATAATGAAATAAAAGTATATTTATAAGAAATTATTGTATTTTCTGAGAAATTTGCGTTACATTTTAATTCTGTATCAAAATACTTTGGTAAATAATAAGTTAAATCTTTTTTCTTATCCATTATCTATATCCTCACTTTTTAATAAATCTGAATAATATTTTTCTTCTTTAGATGTAATATTTATAAAATAATCTTGAACAAGCATTAAATAGTATTCTGTTGAACTTATATTTTTATGTCCTAAATATTTACTTAAAATTGGTAATGTAGTATATAAGTCTTGTCCATTTTTTTCCATTTTTTCTAAAGCATTAACTGCAAAAGTAAATCTAAAATCATGTAATCTTGGAGGTGTTCCATCAGGACGCTTGATATTTAATTTCATTAATATTTTTTGAAAATATTCAGTAATATGATGCGAAATTTTTTCACCTTTTGAATTACAAATAAGATATTTACTTTTTATATTGTGTTTTTTCTTATAATTTATGTAAGAATCAAATAAAGAGTCTGATAAAGGAACAATTCTAGAAACATGACATTTACTATCATTAATAGTTATTGTTTTTTGTATATAATCAATGTCATTTTCAGTTAGGTTAATTAATTCCTTTTTTCTTAACCCACAACCATATAAGAAACGTATAAATATAGGTAATATAAAATCATATATACTTTTATTATCATATTGATGTGCATCGATATATTCAAATATTCTTTTTAATTCATCTTGTAAATATATATATGGTTTGAATTGTGAATCTTCTTTTTTTAATTTTATATTGTGAACATAGATATTCTTATACCCAGATTTACTTAAAAATACCGCAAATTGTTTTACGAGAGATAATCTGTGCCTTTGTGTATCTTGGTTTTCGTTTTTTCTTCTCATGCAATATTCTTCAATCATTTCTTTTGTTAACTTAACTTCTGTTATTCCTTTATTAGAAAAGAATTTATCTAATCTTTTCAATTCACCTTCTTCAGAAATTGCATCATAACCTAAACTTCTTTTATATTCAATATAAAGAGGTGCGACTTCTTTAAATGGTCCAATATAATCTTTACTCATATAAATTCACCTCTAATGATAAGTTTCTTAATTGATCTATATCAATATTTAAATATATATTAGTTACATCACAGCTACTATGTCCTAAAACACTTGATATGGTTTTAACATCGATATTGTTTTTAAGCATATTAGAAGCTAGACTATGTCTTAAAGCATGTAATCCTAATTTTTTATTTTTAGTATAAACTCCGGCCTTTTTAGCATAATCGCTCATTGATTTATGTAATGAAGAGAAATGTTCCATATCAACATATTTATATGGAGGTCTGGTGGGTAAAAAGACATATTCACTTTCCACATTTGGTCTTGCATTTTTCAAATAATCTAAAATAGCAAATTTAACATTATCAGTTAGTGGTAATTCTAACAATCTTTTGGTTTTATATTGAATTAATTCGATTTTATTTTGGTTCCAAATGATATTTTCTTTTTTTAAATGAACAATATCAGAATTTCTTAATCCATACACTGTGGCAAGCAACAATATAGCTAAATCTCTTTTACCTCTTTTTGTATTTGTATCAACTTGTTCAATAATTTTATTGATATCATCCATAGAATAATAAGATGGTAATTTTAATCTATCGAATTTAGCAATTCGTGGAAAGATATCATTGCCACTATAATTGAATTTTCCATTTTCAAATAAATATTGAAAAAAATATTTTAGTTTATATTTAATTGCATATACAGTCGCTTGCGAATAATTTTTAGTATTAATGAAATTAATAAATTTATAAATATCATTAATTTTAACTTTATTGATAGAATCGATTTTATTAAAATTTAAAAATTGAAAGAATTTACATAAAGTATTCTTAAAATCATTAATTGTTGATTGAACATATTTTTCTTTGATTAAAAATTCTTCAAATTCATTGAAAACACCTCTATAAGAATTAGGAATTTTTTTATCTAAAACTTTTTTATAGATTCCAATTTTTTCGTTTTTATCAAGAGAGTTTAATATATGCATTGCTCTCATTCTTCTAGTATGTGTTCTTCCTTTACCATTTTTAATATCGATATGATAATATTTTTCCAAAAATTTCATAGCTATATTATAATCAAAATATTCAACATTAAATAATTCACACATTTCATAAAATTTCTTCCATGTGAATTTATAGTCTTCAATTGTATCATTACGATATTTATCGTCTTGTAATTTATTAATAGCAGTATTTATTAACTCTTTTAATTTTAATCTATCCACATATATCACCTTGTTGATAATATGTGACAATTTTTTAATTTTATTCATCCAAGTTATGTAAAGTAAAAAACTCAGTTATAAAATAAAAAACACAGTTTCATAATAACTGTTTGCATAATATTATAGTTTCTATAACCTAAT
>CAKNPW010000069.1 GCA_930990555.1 uncultured Clostridium sp.
ATCTAATTATGTTACTAGTAAACATATCCACAATCCTACTGAATAGAACGAAAAAAGCACAATACAAAGCTAAAGTTGATAAAAATGTACTGAAGCTATTACAATCAATAAAATAATAGAAATTTCATTATCTGATTCTATTGTTGATTTACTCCATTAATTTGTTTTAAAAGATTTTCATCCTGTGATGTAAATTAACTTTATTGATCATAATCACTCCTATTTTTAAATATATTGCATCCACATAACCTAAACAGATAAAACTACTTTGCATTCCTACCAATTATAGTGTTATAATGCAATCAACAAAGATTATCAGGCATGTATGCACCAAACCCCCTTACTATGGCCGTAGTAAGGGGGTTTTTTGGTGTGACTAGTCGCCTATTCGTCATTACGCTTGCGTAGCCAATGCGCAAATAGCGCAACGAGACAACCACTTGCTGCTGTGGTCATGATGTTCACAAAGATTTCAGACATCGCGTATGCACCTCCTCTCTACGTCAAATTGACGCCTGAGAGATAGGCGACTCCATTATTATACCATCTGTAAATATATAAGCATATGCACTTCCGATAAGTTGAATTATGTCAGCTCAAAGATAAAATAAATATACTTATTTTAGTAAAAATAAGTTTTCACTTTCTTCTCACATACTACTCTATTATCACTCCATCCCTTTTTAATTCTTTTTCATAGACTTTCCTAATTTAAAATACTACAAGTAGAAAATAGAAGTGTATATTAAATATCTTTAAAATTAGAAAGGATGTTGAAATTATATATTATTAAAAAATCTATCATGTTTTTACATGCTCTTAGGATAAATTGTAGCGTTAATAGAACAAAACTAGTCTGATAAAAGTAATCTCTTGAATATTTATAATCAATGTGAGTATATTATTAAAAAACTTGCAAATATTTGAATGGAATGGATTGAAAATGCCGAAAGAAAAATTAACTAGAGAAGAACTTGGAAGCAAATGATGGAAACTACTATAATAAAATCAAATATAAAAAAAGTAAAAAGCCCTTCGAGTGATCAATATGAAAGTCTTAGATCAAGAACATCTATTAAAATACATAGAGATTTCAAACCATTATTTGATGAATTAGTAGCAGAAGAACGTGAAAATAAAATAGATTTTGTAGATGCATTATTAGTATTTTATGCTCAAGAAAAGCATCCAGAGATTTTAGAAGCCTTTAAAAACCAGGAATTAAAAACGCAAAAAAATGAAAAAGCAAAATATCTATAAATAATGTAGTATTTATTCTCACTATTCATTTGTCTACCAATGTTCCTTTATAAGCAGTAAATAATGCATAAAGAAAGATACGTTTAAATGAAAATGAGGCAATACACATCTAAAATACAAAGCGATTAACAGAAATAATTAATCTGTTAATCGCTTTGTTTACTTACTCAAAGAAATCATAAATTAATGATTTCTGAAAAAGGAACCCTTACTCTTTCTTCAATTTATATAAATTAGAACACGTTTGCACATAATCAAATATCAAAAATGATTTTAAAAATAAGAGATTAAAAAATCATTAGTGAATAAACTTCTAATTCTTTATACCAAAATAGCTCCTTATAAATTTAAAAAACATAAAATTTAACATATAAAAATTTGCGATTTGCTTTATTGCTTTTTAACTTTTTAAAATTTTAAGTATCAATTAATAACACAAATTCATTTTCTATAACTACTTAAATTTCGTTTTTGGTGTTTCATTTTGTCAAAAATGGCTTATTCTATCAGAATAAAAGTTCAAAATTCTTTATTCTACTAGAATAAAAGGGTCTCTGAAGCCCTTTAAATAGGCTTTATCTATAGGATTAGGGTTCACATTAACAATGCCATTCGTAATTTATAGAATAAAAATTACTTAATGCATTTTTGTCTAATATAAATACGCTATAAATACTGTTATAATAGTATTTATATAGAGAGCAAATGACGAAGGAATGGTAAGAAAAATACATCAGCTATGCTGATTGACACGTCAGTGGCATTGTATTTCCTTATGCTCTTATTTTTTATTCTGCTTTCAGCATAAAAAATAAATAATTTGTACAAAAGTTAAATGAATAAAAATGATTTTTTCGCTATCATAATGACTCATTCTTTTCGTACCAAATCACTCAAGTTTATCTTTTTCTATTATTATTTGTTTAATGATGTCCATTAAACATGTCTGTTATTTCATTTTATTTAAAGACGATACGATGATTTAATCATTTGAAAATGAACTTTTAAAATATAGAAAAGCAATTTATTATAACGATTCTGATCCTACACGTTTTCCAAAATCAATTTCTTCTTCGTTATATTTACCCCCATTTAAATAAAACTCTTGTATTTCTTCTTTAATTGATTTTTCATTTTCCAATATCTTATATCTCCAAAATTTCAAAATATTGTATGACTTATATACTTCGTTTCAATATTTATATATTCCTTTTAATTTAAGTATATGATATGCATCACTTTTTCCAATCACTCTATTTACTATATACTAAAAATAACTATAACAGTTTATAAATTAAAGTTGGGTTATTTCTATATAGTAACAAGACAAGAAGAAACTCGTTTTCAACTCGTTTCTTAAAAATATAAAAAAGAGATGTGAAAATATTTTCACATCTCTTTTTTATATTAATTGATATCTATAACTTTTCTTTGACTATTTTCTGTTTTTGGTAAATCTACAGATAAAATACCATCTTCAAATTTAGCCTCAATATTATCTTCATCTATATTATTAAGTGAATACATTCTCTTCACGTTACTATAAGATCTTTCTTTTTGAATTACTTTACCTTCATCATCTTTTTCTTCATTTACCTGATTATTTTCAGCAGAAATTATTAGCATCCCATTTTCATAAGAAATATCTATTTGGTCTTTTGAAAATCCTGGAAGCTCTGCTTTTAATTCATATCTATCGTCTTTTTCACTAATATCAGTTTTTATACTTTGTTCATCAGGGAAGTTACTAAAAAATTGTCTTCCAAAATCTCTAAATAATTCACTAGGTGTCATATCAAAATAATCTCTTCCAAATGGTTTTAAATCATAAGTCATAACGATCACTCCTTATTATATTTAACCTATTTTTTGATTAATATTTTTGACATAATCCAAATCATTTAAATACGCTTCCCAATTACTGTTGAATTCGAATTCAACAAAAGGGCTAAATTCAAATACACCATCAAAATTAGACATATTCTAAAAAGGAATTAGTTTTTTTGAATTTTTATCTAAACTCATATCAACCCCTCCCTAT
>CAKNPW010000070.1 GCA_930990555.1 uncultured Clostridium sp.
AATCAAATAAAAGAATTAGAAGAAGAGCGTAATAATTCAGAATTAAGAGCAGTAATACATTTTAGAAAAATAAATGAAGTTGAGAATTTAATAAAAGAAGAACAAAGAAAACCATTATATGAAAGAAACAACTTTAAATTAGTAAGCAAAATAAAAGAAGTAATTTCCAACGCCAATTAGATAATTACTTCAAACAAAAATATTTTTTTATAAACATTCTCTTAAATTATAATAGCACGATTTAAGAGAAAAATCAAGGGAGGAAAAGAAATGGTACAAGTTACTATGTCAGGAGAAGAATATAAAAATTTGGAAAATGAATTAGATAGATATAAAAAGCTATTTAATTTAATTATAGATAATACAAGAATTTACGAAAGATTAGATAACACTTACGATTTAATGATTGAAAATACATTTGAAATTGAAAGGTATATACAAGAAAACTATAAAGACTCTTATAATGAAAGACTTAATTATTTATTAAATAAAAAAGAAGAGGAGAAAGAAAATGGATGATAAGTACTACGAATTAGAAGAAGCAATATCTACACTGGAAATGCAAATAAAAGAAAGTAAAGATAAAGATGTAGTAAGTATATTAGAAGATTGTAAAAATCGTTTAGAGGAAGAATTTGACGAAATAAAAGATGATACAGAAAGTATCTGGGAGAGAGAAAAGAAAGAATTAGAAAATGAATATTGGAGGAGTGTGTTGTAAATGATTAAAAAACCAGCAGAGATGATAAATGAAACAAATAAATTTAGAGTATTAATAGCAGGATATCCTGGAATAGGAAAAACAACTTTAGGGTTATCAGCACCTAAGCCATTATTAATAGATGTAGATTTTGGAATAAATAGGGTAATGGCAAGTTGTAGAAAGGATTATATACAACCAGATAGTTATGAACAACTACTAAATGATTTAAAAGGAGATTTAAGCGACTACGAAACAATAGTAATAGATACAGGTGGAAAGTTACTTGAATTGATGAAGGCTTATGTAATCAAGAATGATATTAAAAATGCTAAGAAAGACGGAACATTAAGTCTACAAGGGTATGGAGCAGTAGGTAGAGAATTTACTAGATTTATGAATTATATATATTTTGAATTAAAGAAGCATTGTGTAATTATATTTCATGCAGTAGAAGAGAAACAAGATGATGAAACTAAATTAAGAATTTTAGTAGAAGGAAACACAAAGAATACAGTATGGCAAAATGTAGAACTTGGTGGATTTATAGAGATGAGAGGAAATAAGAAAACAATAGGTTTTGATAACTGTGAAAGATACTTTGCTAAATCAAGTTTTGGAATTAAAGGAATTTATACAATACCAGAGTTAGATGCAAATACGCCAAATGACTTTTTAACAAAATTATTTGAACAAGCAAATAAAAACATCCAAGAGGAAAGTAAAATCTTTGAAAAGGAAAGACAAGAATATAAAGCAGTAATGGACAAGTATATACCAGTTATAGAAAATATGACAGCAGAGAGTGTGCAAGAAGTATCTGATTTAATGCAAACAATAGAACACAAATTAACAAGTAAAAGAGAATTATCAGCAAGATTTTTAGAGAGATTAAAAGAATTAAATATGCATTGGAATAAAGAAACAAAACAATATGAGGTAAATAAGGAGGGATGATATGGCTAAATATTATATAACTCCTACATTGCTAAACAGTTGGCAATATAACATTAAAAATGGAACATTAGAAGATTTTATAAAAGTATTAAACAAAGAAGAGTTTAAGCCAACTGAAAGCATTTTAAAAGGCTTTGAGTATGAAAAATATATGCAAGAAAATTTTGAAGAAACACTAAATGGAGCATATCAAGTTAAAGTTAGCAAAGAGTATGACGATTATCTACTTTATGGAATTGTGGACTGTTTAAAGGGTGGAATTATATATGATTATAAATATACAAAACACTATGAAGTAGGTAAGTTCTTTAATAATCATCAGACTTTAATGTATTTAGAAATGATTCCAGAAGCAAAGAAAATGGTGTACTTAATAACAGATAAATTTGTAAAAGAAATGCCTTTATCAGCACCTTTAAATTACGAATATTGTGGAGAATATGAGTATAAAGTTGGAGATGTTTACAGAGAAGAATATACAAAAGATATGTTTCCAGAGACAATAGATAGCATATTACATAAATTTGAGCAATGGCTAAAACAATATAACTTGTTTGATTTATATACAGAAAAATGGAAATGTAAGTATTAGGAGGAACTTATGGAATTTGAAAAATTATATATGTTTAATCCTTTTACAATTCAAAATGCGAATAGCAAACAGATTGCTGATACATATAGTAAATTACAGAACGAGTTAGTAGAAAATGCAGATACAGGTTTTCTAATTTCAAGAAATATAGAAATATATGCAAATATGAATTATTTAATAGGAGAAATGATTGCGAGAATACAACAAGAATATGACACACTAAAAACAGATATTTCTATACAAGAAAATAAACAAGTATATATGCAAAGGAAACAATGGCAAGAAACACAAAAAGAAAAGCCACCGGCAATGAGTTATTTTGAAGCAATGGCAAAAGAATTTGTAAAAGAAGATAGTAAAAAATTAGCAGAATTGGGGGCTAGATTATTTAGATTTAAAAAAGCCTATGAAAGCATAGACAGTAAACAAAATGCTTTAAAAAAGAAAATAGAAGCTATTAGATATGAAATATAAATAAATGTGGCACTAATTAGTGACGAAAAATAGGAGAAAAGGTACTCTTTTGACTAGTGCCACAGGTCCCCCGTAAAAGGAGAAATGAATGAGCAAAAGAAGTAGAGCTTGTGAAATACCTAAAAAGGTAAAAGAAAAAGTTTGGAAAAGAGATAACGGGCATTGCATAATTTGTGGAAAATGGGTTCCAGTAAGTTGTGCAAATGCACATTATATAAAACGAAGCCAAGGAGGACTTGGAATAGAGCAAAACATAGTTACAATGTGTCCAAAATGCCATTATGAGGAAGACCATGGACAAGATACACAATTATATGAAAATAAGATAAAAACTTATTTAGAACGAAAATACAAGGACTGGAAAGAAGAAAATTTATATTACAGAAAATACAACTAGGGGAGCAGACATAAACAACTGCTCCTTTAATACTACAAAAGGGAGGAAGCAAATG
>CAKNPW010000071.1 GCA_930990555.1 uncultured Clostridium sp.
TTGGGAATGGGGTGTGGTATTTTCGTTCCGCTGTCCATTCCTTAAAATCCCTATTCTTTAATATATGCAAATTGAAATAGCATAGAACTAAGACTATTTTTTATATAAAATTTTAACTAATCCACGAGTTAAAAACATATTGCAACATATGTGGTAAATCTATTTTTGCTACACTGTTTTTTGCGACTATATCAATTGTCGCAATTGTTTCGCCATTTAATGAATAAGAAATTTCTCCTAATTTGTCACCCTCATTAATTGGAGCTGTTATTTCTTCAGGTAGATTTACATTTTGTATTATATTACTTTCTTCACCTTTCTTTAAAAGTACACCTGCATCGGTAGAAAGTACTGCAGAAACAGATGATGAAACGCCTTTTGATATTGGAATTTCTTTTATAGTATCACCTTTTTGAGCAAAAGTTTTATAAGAATAATTTGCAAATCCATAATCTAATAATTTAGTTGCCTCGGCAAATCTATCTTTGGTAGTAGGAGCTTTCATTATTACAGCAATTAAAGATAAACCATCACGAGTTGCTGATGCAGAAAGATTATATAATGCAAGAGATGTAGAACCTGTTTTTAGACCAGTAGCACCTCTATAATTTCTAACTAGTTTATTTGTATTAACTAATTCAGATTTTCCATCACGTAAAGAATCCATATATATTGTTGTATATTTTGTTATATCAGGATGTTTTTCTAAAAGTTCACGAGACATAAGAGCAATATCATAACTAGAAGATACATGACCATCTTCATCTATACCATGACAATTTTTAAAAGTAGTATCATTCATTCCAAGTTCTTTTGCTTTTGCATTCATTTGTGATACAAAGTTTTCTTCAGAACCCGCTAAATATTCTGCCATTGCAACAGTACAGTCATTAGCAGAAACAACACATATCGCTTTTAACATTTCATCTACACTTAAAGTTTCTTTTGTATCAAGCCATATTTGTGAACCACCCATTGAGCTTGCATTTTCGCTACATGGTATTTGGTCTGTATAGCTTAATCTTCCAGAATCTATTGCTTCCATAATTAAAAGAATTGTCATTACTTTTGTAACACTTGCAGGACGTAATTGTTCATGTACATTATGTGCATATAATATTTTACCAGTTGATTGTTCAATTAATATAGCACTTCCACAAGTTAGATTTAAGGTGTTTTCAGCTAAATGTGATTGTTCATCAGCATTAACACTAGTTAAGATTTCTGGTGAAGACCAAACATATGAAGAATCAGTATATGCAAAACAAGAAATTGGGGTTAATATTAAACTAAAAATGATTATAGAAATTAAAAGCTTATAAATAAATTTTCTTATTTTAATCCCCTCCTTTTCCTAAAATATATGCAAAAGGGGGAAATATATGAATTAAATTTTCATTAATTTAACTACCACATATTTTTTAGAAGTTTCGACTAAAATTTTTATACTAAAATTATTTGTGTTTTTAAATTTAAAATCAACACTTCCATATGCTACTGCAGCATCATGTCCTTCTTTTACATATGGAACAGTGTTGCTATGTTCATGTCTTTCTACTACTTTTAAAGAAGAAACCTTTTGAACTGCATTATATAAAGTAGAACTTACTTGACAGTTTCCACCCCCATAACCTTTAATTTTATTTCCATTTGAATCATAAATATCTGCTTCCTCATATCCTTTAGCAGCAGTGGAAGGTCCAATTGTTTTGGTAAAAGAAAATGTATCATTAGGCTTTACAACTGTTCCGTTTAATTTTTTAGATGTTATTTCTAAATTATTTTGCCTAGCAGAATCTGTAGAGTATATTCTAGTAGAAAATTGTGCTAACAATTCTTCTGATTTTTTTGAAACTTTGGAGCTAGAGGAATTAGATGTATTATTGGTCTGGTTAGTAGAAACAATATTATTATTATTAGTTGTATTATTTGATATATTATTTAAATTTACATCACTTATATCAGTAGACGTCTTATTAACTTCTATAGTATTAACTTCTGTTTTAGTATCATCTTCTTTACTACATCCAGAAAAACAAATTGTTGTAAATAAAATAAGAAAAAATAGTATTATCTTTTTTTTCATAAAAATTCAATCCTCTCGAAGTTTAAAATTAAATTAATGGTATAAAAAAATATTTTATAATAGTTTTACACGAAATCTATAAAAAAATACCAAAAACACATGAGAAATATTAAAAATATTGACAAAAAAATAAAATATAGTATAATAGAACTATGAGTTCAACAAGAAAGGAGAAGTCCAAATGCTAGCTAAATATTGGAAAAGAATAGGTTTAATTATATTAATAATAGCATGTTTGTTTAATATAACAATTAAACTAGTACATAAGACATCTTTAAAAGAAGAGCTAGAAACATCTGGACAATACATTCTAGAACATGAACAAACAACAAATGAAGTAAATTAAATAAAAAAGAAATTAGGACTTGAAAAATAATGAAATATATGTTATGATAATATATAGCATTTTACGAAGAAAAGGAAGAGGTGAACATAAATGAAAGAAGGAATACATCCAAAATATACAGCTGCAACAATTACATGTGCTTGTGGTAATGTAATAGAAACAAACTCAACAAAAGAATCTATAAAGGTAGATGTTTGCTCAAAATGTCATCCATTCTGGACAGGTAATTTAAGAAAAGATACAACAGGTGGTAGAGCAGATAAATTTAAAAAGAAATATGGACTTCAATAAGATATATAAGAAAATTATAAATTATTATAATTTTCTTTTTTCATATATGCGGACTTGATAAAAAATTCGAGTCCGTACTTTGCGTATTTATAAAGATATTGAACACGAAATATAGGTTTAAAATAGATATGTCACACCTAGAATGAAAATAAAATATTGAAA
>CAKNPW010000072.1 GCA_930990555.1 uncultured Clostridium sp.
ACGCTAGAGGTCGACGGTTCGAGCCCGTTCCGGGTCGCCATTTTTTTATTACGTATCTTATATTTGCCTCGATAGCTCAGTTGGTAGAGCAAGGGACTGAAAATCCCTGTGTCAGTGGTTCGATTCCACTTCGAGGCACCAATACACCAAGTGTTTGAGTAAATCATGACTTGGTGTTTTTATTTTGTATTTATCTTTATATTTGAATCTTTTAATTTTGGTGTTCAATTTGTTTCCTGTTTACTTTTATAGTATAACTTGCGGAAAGTAGTTAATTTAGAAAAAGAGATTTTATTAATTCTTGATTATTGATATTATATAATATACCAACGTTAATATTTGGTAATTGGTATTCAATTGGAATTTCGTAAATTGTCTTTTTTAGTAATTCATTTTCTAATAATTCTTTAATGGCAATACCATTAGCATAGTCATTTTTTACTAATGGTAATATGTTATCATAATCATTAACTATTATTAATCCTGAATCTTCATTATTAAATTTTTTCTGAATTGCTTGGATTATTTCTTTATATTTCGGATTTGTATCTAGTAGTATCAAAGGCTTATTAAAAGCGTCAGCAGAGTGGTTGTTAGATATTATACATAAATGAAAGGTATTTAAAGTTTTAAATATAAGATTATTATCAAATTTGTAAGTAGTTGGTTCTAGAATAATTGCAGCATCTAGCAATCCGTTTTTAAGTTGACTATTTAATAAGTCAAAATTTGAAGTATCCATAAAATTGATATTTACATTATTTTTAAATAATTTATCAAATTTTTTAGTATTTATAAAATAATTTAAAATTGTCTTATTTATTGCAATTTTAATTCTATTATTATCTATAATTCTTGAAAATATATTTTCTGCACTTATTATATTATTTATTTCAGTTGATATTAAATTATATAATTCGGTTCCCTCTTTAGTTAAGATAACCCCTTTACTTTCTCTGATGAAAAGTTTTTTGCCAATTTGTTGTTCCATTGTTTTAAGCATTTTGCTGATGGCAGGTTGACTTATATGTAATTCATTAGCTGCTTTAGTAATGTTTTTATTTTTTGCTATTGTAAAAAATACTTTATAATATTCAAAATTAATATTCATGATACACCTCTATAATTATTTTACCATAACTTTTTGTTATGTCAAGGATAAAAAATAAGTATTATACATAATACCAAATATGAATTATAATAAAAATATGGAAAAAGTAGAAATGAATCCTCGTTTTCCATCTAAGGGTGTTTGACATAATTATTTTGGAGGTGAAAAGAATGACATTGATGCTAATTACTGTCTTTGTAGGATTGCTACTTATCTACTGCTTTGAAAGAGCAGCTATGGAAGATACCAAAGGTCTGCGGATAGCATTATTTATTATTGGAGCACTGATAATAGCAAGCTTACTTAACTATATAATTTGGGGAGAGCTGTTCTAACTAAATTATATTCTAACACACAGCCGATAATTTAGCTGTGTGTTATTAAAATCATCCAAACGAAAGAATGGTGTGAAAAATGAAGATAATTAAAAACAAGCAAATTATAACAAAAACAGATGTTATAACTGTATTAAATAGTATATTGAATGAAAAAAATAAAAATATCATTAGTAAATGGATAGAGATAATTTTATCTATGGATGATAAGATTTTCCAGCAGAAATTAGAAAAAAACAATATTGAAACAATAGAACAGATTAAAAGCTTTTTTAAACCAAGAATATCTAAAATAATGTCCACTAGTGATAAAAGTAAACAAGAAGATAGATATTTATCAACAGCCAGTTGGAGAAAATCAAATCCAACGTATGAAACTAAACAATTTTTATTGGCTTTATTAATAAAAGAAAAGATAAATTCCAATAAATTAACTATAATAGATGCTGGAGCAGGATTAGGACGAAATTCTATATATTTAGCTAAAAATGGTTTTAAGGTAGTAGCAGTTGAATATGATGAAGGTGCTATTAATCCTTTAAAAAATAATATAAGGAATAATAATCAATCTGATAATATACAAGTAGTTAATTCTAATATTTTAGATTTTTTAAGACAACAAAAAAATAATAGTATTGATGCTTTATTAGATAGTGGTATGTCACATTATTTAACAATACATGAAAAGCAAGAATATTTTAGTTTATTAAGACAAAAGATGACAAAAGATGGTTTGTTTTCTATTACTCATTTTTCGAAAGAAGATGAGAGTGCAATTGGACTATCAGAATCAGAATTAAGAGCATTGTTAGGAAAAATGCTTGAACTAGACGAAATACATTTTGATACTTGGGTTGATTCTATATCTAGAAATAAACACTTTGCATATAAAGGATTATTAATTATGTCAGAAGGTAAATGTGAAGAAATAAGAGAAAGTTTTCAAAAAATATATGCTTTAATTTTGAAAAAAGAGATAACTAGTATAGAACAAATTTGTAAATATCTAGATGAACAATTTAAAAGCAAAAATGGATTAAAAGATTGTATGCAAGATAGCAATGTAAGAATTTCAACAGAACAAGAAGCTACTAGAATTTTAAAAGAAAATATGTGTGAAAAAGATTTGGATGAAGCACAACAAAAATAGGAGAATAATATGGTAAATGAAAAGTATGCTATAGCAATGGCGGAAACATTGCATTATTTAAAAGGAATAAACCAGAATGATATAGATAAAATTCCGAGTAAATTTATGAAATTTCTTAAAGATAATGCATCACAAGATTATGTATGTGAATTTGATTATACAAAATCTCTAAAAGAACTGAGCTTAAGGAAGGATTAGAAAGAAAAGAAGAAGAATTATCCTCATTAGAGGATGAAAATAGAACAATTTCAG